>JAVFAP010000571.1:0-3163 GCA_034002445.1 bacterium
CGAAGTGGTCTCGATTGGGGATGATCCCGCGATGCAGGCCATTGCCGAAAATTTTGGGTTGAAAGAGGGGTGCGTGGCGTTTTTGTCTCACTGCGGTTCGCGTGGCTTTGGCCATAACCTGGCAACAAACCAATTTAAAACCTTGCAGCGGCATTTTGAAAAATGGAGTATCCCCTTCCCTAGCAATGATAAGGAACTGGTGTATGCCCCGCTGGGCACTCCCGAAGCGGACGCGTATCTCGATGACATGGCGCTGGGCGCGAATTTCTCGACGGTAAACCATTTACTGATCAATGCCTTGATTCTGGAAGCGTTTCAGGAAGTGTTTCCTGGGGTGAAAGGGGAACTGGTGTACCTGATCAGCCATAACATCGCCCGCAAAGAGATTGTACAAAACAAAGAAATGTGGGTGATGCGGAAAGGAGCGACCCGCGCGTTCCCTGCAGGGCATCATGCTCTCCAAGAGACACCCTTCGCGCATACCGGGCATCCGATCCTGCTGCCCGGCAATCCCCAAGCGGGTTCCGCGGTGATGGTGGCAGAGGCCGGAGCCGAAAAAAGTTGCTATAGTGTCAACCATGGTGCAGGCCGCATGATGGGGCGCGGGCAGGCGTTTCGGGATTTGGATCAAAAAGAGATCAACGCCAGTTTCGATGCAATGGACATTTTGACCAACTGCCGCAACTACCCCCGCGACGAGGCCCCCAAAGCCTACAAAGACTTTAACGAGGTTTTACGATCGGTGGAGACCGCGGGGCTTGCCCGCGAGGTCGCCCGATTAAATGCCCGCTTTGTGATCAAGGATGAGAGCAAGGAAAAATGAGGCATCGTTAGGATCGTCTCATGGTTAATGAGGAATTGGGTCGAACCATCTTATATTCATTCTTGTCCGTCAAGATTCTAGGAGAACACCATGATTACCATCGATGGATCCAAGGGCGAAGGCGGAGGGCAGATATTACGCACCTCCCTTTCGCTGGCCATGATTACTGGCAAACCCTGCACCATTGAACATATTCGGGCAGGCCGCCGCAAACCGGGGCTAATGCGGCAGCATCTCACCGCCGTCAACGCCGCCGCACAAATCTGTGAGGCACAGGTTACGGGGGCGGAAGTGGGCTCCATGGAGCTCACCTTTTCCCCCAATGCCATTCGGGGAGGAGAATATGCATTTTCTGTCGGCACCGCGGGCAGCGTGACCCTGGTTTTTCAAACCATCCTGCCTGCGTTGATGATAGCTGAGCAGGAGTCATCTCTTATCCTCACCGGCGGAACCCATAATCCCATGGCTCCCCCGTTTCCCTTTTTAGAGAAGGTATTTTTGCCCATCATCAACCAGATGGGGCCACAGATCGAAGTGCAACTCAAGCAATATGGTTTTTATCCTGCGGGCGGGGGGCAGTTTCAATGTATGATCAAACCAGCCAAAACCTTAATCCCTTTTTCCCTCCTCCAGCGGGGCATGCAGCGATCGCGGAACGCGGAGATTTTGCTCTCCAACTTATCCGAGAAGATCGGCAAGCGGGAGCGGGATGTCATTTTGCATAAACTGAACTGGTCCGAGGACCAGGTCCGCATCCAATCGGTCCCTTCCAAAGGGCCGGGAAACACCGTAAGCCTCCTTGCGGAGTATGAAGGAATCACGGAACTGTTTACCGGATTTGGTGAAATGAAGAAAACGGCAGAAATGGTGGCAATGGATGTGGTACGGGAATACATGGAATACATCAAAAATGAGTACCTCGTGGGTCCCTATCTTGCGGATCAACTCATTCTGCCCATGGTTCTGGCTGGCGGCGGAGAGTTCTATACCGGACGCCTGACCCATCACGCCAAGACGCAAGTTGAATTGATCCAGCAATTCTTGGGAATCGATTTTTCCATCGAAACCCATGAGAAAGGGGTTGTGATACGTAAGGGCAGTGGAGAGTGGACAGTGGGGAATGGGTAGTTGTTTGTCGGATGGGTTGGTGCGGTGTCGCTCCAGCGTTCCATCCGCTGACGCGGATTCCCCGCTTCGCTATCCAAGGGACGCGCTTTCAGCGCTTGTTGGATTAAATGACATTATGAATGAGTCTGAAGAGCCGAGTCTGGGTATTACACTGAACAGACTGTTTTGATGGAGCATCCGGGATTGGCGAATCCACATCAACACAGGGTTGGTACAGCGCCGCTCCAGCGTTCCATCCGCTGGCGCGGATTCCCCGCTTCGCTATCCAGGGACGCGCTTTCAGCGCTTGTTGGATTAGATGCCATTATGAATGAGTCTGAAGGGCCGAGCCTGGGTGTTACACTGGGTAGATTGTTTTGATGGAGTATGCCGGGATTGGCGAATCCACATAAACACAGGTGCGGCACCGCTCCAGCGTTCCATCCGCTGGCGCGGATTCCCCGCTTCGTTATCCAAGGGACGCGCTTTCAGCGCTTGTTGAAATTTGAGGTAGGGGTGGCTACGTATGATGAATTTTGTACGGCTAGATTGGTGGGAACCACTCGCTTCGCTTGTTTTGAGCCAACCCTATAAAGACAGTGGATAGTGGGTAGTGGATAAGGAGTAGAATTGTTGGAAGGTGGGAAGATCAATAAAAAAGTTCCCCCTCCAGTTTTTTGGACTGGAGGGGGATTTGTTTTGTGTTCATCCGATTGCGATTTTGGGCTATTTCTTAATCTGGACTATTTCTGGCCGATCTCAATATCGTCGATCAGGATGCCGCCGGCGTTGGTGCTGATGGCGGCGTGCTGGATCACAATAAGCGGCCCGACGATCTGTCCCTCTCTGCTGAAATTCCCGCCAAGGCGCAGTTGGCGGAACTCGTTAAGGGGCAGGTGCACCGCTTTGACGAAGTAGGAGATGGTTTGCTCGCCGTCCAAGATGGCGATCCCAATCATGCCGTTATCATCCTTCACGGTCTTTTTCACCCAAACGCTGCCACGGACCTGGCTGGGAACTTGGGGTAGTTCGGTGAAGAAACAGCCGATCCGCGCCACCTGCATCGCCAGGTTGGGCATCAATTGCAGCGAGACGCCCTGCCCATCACGGCCAGGTTCCAATGCCACCGCGCCACGGGTATATTCATCAGAAAGGAATATGAACGGATTCAAGCCATCCAGACTGGCGGGGATGGTGTCAAAAGTGGGGTCGGCCGCTAGAGCCATGGGTGTC
>JAVFAP010000572.1:0-3155 GCA_034002445.1 bacterium
TCCTTCTGGCACAATTCATCTCTGCGAACTCATACACAATATATAGAGGCAGAAAATTGTCCCGTAGCGGATCGTCATTTCGGTCTTTTTATTGATGCCATTTGGTTTTTTGGATTACATTACGCAATGAGACCAGCCCGGACAGGGATCCCATGGGGTGGGGCGGATTGGTTGAGGTGGTTTATGTCGGATATCCTATCGCGTGCCAAAGAAGAAATCAAAAAGGCACTGATTGAAGAATACTTGCGTCGCCATCCCGGATTGGATGAGCAGCAGGTCGTCATGCTGTACAAGGACGGCAAACTCTTGTTTTCGGATCTGGCCGCAGTGATGGCCGAGATGAAAATGCGCCGGAATTTTGAAGAAGCGGTCTTGCACTCAGCGAAAATGGTTGCCAACTTGGCGGTACAAGAAAATGAGCGCTGGGAAGATTGCTGCAAATCCACCGAACACTCCCGCCTGATCTTGGATTGTTTGAACTCCTCCACCTTTGCCGCGATCGATCATCTGATCTGGCGGGAGGAATATAACTATCTCAACAAAGAAGAGCGTACCTGCGCGAAATTCACCATCGCCCTCGAATCGACCAAGACCAAGATTTCGGAATTCAAAGAAAAAGAGGGTTCTTTAGATAACAAGCGGGGTAAAATGCTGCTGGTGGAATATCTGCGGTATGTGGTCGAGCAATTGAAGGTGCTCTACCGGGTGTTGAAAAAAGAGGTTGCATTGGCGGATGATTTTATTGATAAAGCCTCGACGTTTATCCGCGACACCTTTGAGAAACTGGAGCGCCGTTCCGCCCCATTCCGCTTTGAAACCCGCCCGTTCAATAAAGTGTTTTCGACCCTCAAAGCCAAGCGGCACATGAAGTTGTTTCAAGAAGATGTGCTGGAGTTTAACGCGCAGCTGCTGCTCGATACCCGCCGCTCGTTAGAAACCGCCACCGATGAACTGAAAACCCAAAACGAAGAACGCCGCAAACAATTCCACGAAATTTGGGAATCGGTGGCGATTTTGGAACAGAATATTCAAGATTATGTGGACCGAGGGATGGAGCCGGCTATCGATTCCAAGGAAACGAAACGCATGGTTCGCTACATGGATCCCGAGCCCAAGGGGCGTTGAGGCGAAAAGCAAGAAATCCCAAGTCAAATGGCTTTTTCCCCATCGCGGACAGCGAATGAATATGCGATACTGATGCGGCATGGAAGTGATCTTTCATGCCGCATTTTTATCATGAGTGCCAAGGGAGAAACGGGGATGACGGTAAGCAGACGAACCTTCCTTCAGAGTACCGGTGCCGCCGCGATGACGGTGGCCTTGGGGAAGCAGGCGGGTGGAGAACCCGAAGGCCAAATGACCGGGGCGCAGCGGTTAAGCCTGCCGGCCTTGCAGCGCTGGGAAGCGCTGGGCTATGGCATGTTCATCCATTTTGGGATGAGCACGTTTGTCGGTGCGGAATTGCCGGATGGGACACACCCCTCCACGACGTATTCCCCCACCAATCTGGATGTCGATCAGTGGATTTCCGTAGCCCGGGACGCCGGCATGAAATATGCGGTCTTGACGACCAAGCATGTCGCCGGGCATTGTCTCTGGCCAACCAAGCATACCCCATACAACGTAACCACCAGCGGAAATCAAACGGATGTCGTTGAAAAATTCGTGGAGGCCTGCCAGAAGAGAGGTGTCTTGCCGGGCTTCTACTATTGCTCGTGGGATAACCACAACCGTTTTGGCAGCAAAACCCCTTCTGATGGCGGCTGGAGCGGGATGAACGCGTTTCCGCCCGATCAGGTGGCGCCGGACAAACTCCCCCCTTTCACCACCTCGCTCTATCAGAATTTTCAGACCGCCCAGGTCACGGAACTCCTGACCCAGTATGGTCCCATTGCCGAGGTCTGGATCGATATTCCCGGTGTCCTGGGGCGGGGCTACCGCACCTTCTTATACCAGCACATCGCCCAATTGCAGCCGGAAACGGTGGTGATGATGAACAGCGGGATCGGCAGCGGGGAAGAGTACGATATCGATTACGCCTGGCCTTCGGATCTGATTGCGATCGAAAGACGCTTGCCGCCGGAATCCGGGCACAATCCCTGGCGCACGATCGAGGGGAAAGAGTACTACATACCTGGTGAAGCCTGTGACCCCATTGGGAAGAACTGGTTCTATATTCCCGATGAACCACCCCGGCCGGACGCGGAACTAGCCGAACAGTTCCTCACCCTGCGGCAGCGGGGCGTCCCCTTCCTGCTGGATGTGCCACCGGATAAAACCGGGCAAATTCCAGCAGAATATGTCCAAGCGCTGATGCGCCTCAAAACCCATGTCAAGTTATAACCCGGCTTGAGTCCCCAGACAGCACTGCACGGTTTTCGTGTTGAAAAACGGGGGGGTGGCTTTTTGGCCACCCCCCGTAGGGATCTTAGACCAGAATGTCTTGTTCCCAGCCGAATTTGGCAAGTTCTATCTGGCTCCAATCGCTGCAACCCAGTTTGTAGGTTTTTTCAGCGGTCTCCACGCACAGTGGGGGTGGCGTCAAGGGCCAGGGTTCGCCCTGCATGGCTTCGCGCTTGGACTCGATAATCTTCAAGCCCACCGCTTCCACCGCGACCGGGTCGGTCCCCGCGATCACGCCATGATACGGCCACACATAGCGCGGATCGGGCTGTGGTCCCTTATCGCATAGAGGGGTGAGCGCATCCACCAGGATCAACTTCGTCTTCCCCTGGACGGCGGGCAGGTTCCAGATTTCTCCCAGTTTGGCGCTGTTTTCGTTATGATAATCACGGGGTTTGCCCGAATACATGATGTAATTTTTTAACACAGTCCCCACACCCGTGAGCCAGTGTGCCTTGAGGGCGGGTACGGCAATCAGCGCGGTGCGGTCCTCAATTTTATCCACGCTCCCTTGGCAATTTGGGTTGATCTGGGCCTTGGGGATACCGGCTTCCTCCAGGCATTGCACAATGCCATCGATCACTTCCTGATGAGTTTTGTTCAAGTGGGGGGTGGGGACTAGGCCGATCTTGTCCTCCGGGGTGAACAGGCTCAGCCAGGCTTCCTTCGCGCTGGCTTTGCCGGTGACCTGGATGACGGTATCATCCAGCATGGTTTTGAGGATTGCTGTATCGACTTGGCGTTCGGCGTTC
>JAVFAP010000573.1:0-3148 GCA_034002445.1 bacterium
GGTCCCGCGCGCGTTCCCCGAGGATGATGGGGACTACATTTTTTATAGCGATGTATCCCCCGCCGAACGGCATACCTCCAATAGCCCCGTTCAATATGGCCTCTGGAGCGTCGGCCCCATCCCCAAACTGGATATGCAATCGCAAATGTACGATCCCGTCCCCAACCACACCTGGTACGCCGCGACCAATGGATTGATCAGCACGGGGCTCATCGTCAGACTCGACACCGGGCACCATACCCCGTAAAACCGCCACGCCGGAGCAGTGCTGGGAATGGGCCAGGAACCAATTGGATCCTGGAATCCCCTTGAGGGACGGCGCGGGCGTACTGCAAAACGCCCCCAAATCCATCGGATGTTGGGGGCGTTGTCTTTTGGAAGACGATCCGGACCGAAAGGGATCAAACGACTGGCAGATGCCAGGGCGCGCGGTATTCCCGGCTCATCAGCTGGGCCGCGGCTGGATCGCCGACAATGGTCTGCTTGACGGGATCCCATTGGATCGATCGCCCCACCTGCCAGGCAATGAGGGCAAGCAGGCCGGGTAGGTTTCCTTCGTACCCAGCCTGAGGCGGGCAGTTGGGCTGCTTGCGCGAGCGAACGCAGTCTATAAAGTTCCGCTTATGGGCCATGTCTCCATCGACTGCCGGAATGACCGTTGGATTTTTGAAATCCTTCTCTGGAAATACCTTGAGATGGGTGCGGTTCACCAGCAATGTCGCCTTGGTCCCATAGAAGAAGATCCCGTGGTCCTGCTGCCCTTCATCGGGATCGTCGGGGAACCCACTCCCATGCCGCATGGTGTAATGGAAGGTATAACCAGGAGTGTCGAAGGTGGCTTCGCAGGTGTCGGGGGTATCGCGGTCATCATCATGCGCGAATTTCCCGCCAAAGCAAACCGCTCCCTTCATGTCCGGCCCCATCGCCCACATGACGATATCGAACAGATGAACTCCCCACGCGGTCAGCATCCCCCCCGAGTAGTCCAGATAGAAATAGAAATTCACCAGAAAACGGTTGGGATTGAAGGGCCGCTTGGGCGCGGGTCCCAGCCACATGTCATAATCCAACCCCTCCGGAACCGCAGCGTCCGGAAGGATTCCAATGCCGTGCGGCCCCTTGGGGCTGAGGTAGCCATCGATCGGCCATGCATTCACGCAACGGGCGGAAGTGACATGGCCAATCTCTCCCGATTGCACCATCTCCACGGCCTTTTGAAACTGCGGCGCGCTGCGCTGCTGCATCCCCACCTGGACAACCCGCTCCGCCTGGGCCGCCGCCTGGATCAGTCGCTTACCCTCTTCGATTGTGCGGCTCATCGGCTTTTCCACATAGACATCCTTCCCCGCCATGCAGGCTTGGATCGCCATCAAGGCATGCCAATGGTCAGGCGGGGCGATGACCACCGCGTCCACATCCTTGTTATCCAGCACATGGCGAAAATCCTGGGTTTTCTGCACGGGGGTATCCAGCTGCCCGGCACAACGATCGATGTGGGGGATATAGGCATCGCAAATCGCGACGGGTTTCACATCGGCAAAATCCTTGAACTGGCGGAAATGATGCGTGCCCCGTCCGCCCACCCCAATATACCCCAGTTGCACCTTCTCATTGGCTCCCAATACATTGAGCGCCGGCCCAGCCACCGCCACCGCCGTCGCGGTCATTTTAGAAAATTTTCTTCTGCTCAGCGTCTTTCGTTCTGCCATAATGCACCTCAATCTCCATCATATCTTCCATCAGGAAGCGACCCCAGTCTAAAACACGGACCAGGAAAAGTATAGGATCCATCGGAATACTCGATTTGGATAGAAGAACTCAATAGGGGTGGATGGCTGCCTGCTTCATCCATGGATACAATAAGGAATCCGCCCTGGAACGGTAATCCAGGGCGTGCTAGTAGGCACGGCAATTTCCAGATCTTCCTGAACTAAAGCCCGTATGCCGTCCTCTGTGAGAGGCCGGGTTCCATTCAGGATTTCGAGCAAAATCGTATGGTCAGTCTCTTGGTTCTTTTTCATACGAGTAAAAACTTCTGAATCACCCCAAAGGCAACGCGCCAATGAAAATTTTTCCAAAATTTTTTTGAGGTGGCTAAAACGTTACGATTACTGAAATTGCTCTGCCCCTTTTCCCTGCAGAGCCCTCCGTCATTATCAGTTTAAGGGGATATCATTTCAAAGGAGATTCAGCAATCGTATGACTCCATCTGAAATAGAAAAGATTGTTCGTCACCTCAGAACAAGGCTGTTTATCGTCCCAGGAGGTAAGAATTAATGATGATACACAAAACAACGATTCGCCTTGCCGCGATTGTTCTTTGTATGGCCGCCTTGGCGGTCTTTCCTGCTAAGAGCCGCGGCTCCTACGTCGATGTGGCGGCCGAATTCCACCTGAATGGAGACGGTAAAACAGACAACTACGACGGCTTCCTCGCTTGGGCGGCCCACGTCAAGGAGAACAAAGGCGGGAAATACTGGCTCAAGAAGCCTGCCGTCACGTATTTCATCGATCGCTATAAGCAGGTCGCGGGTTTCAACGAGAAAGTCGCCAACGGCAACGAAGATATCATCTTCTCAGGCTTCGACGGCCTGACGATCATCGGAGACGACGCGACTATCTCGGTCACCGGCAAATTCCACCGAATTGCGGATGAAGTTCTCAACGGCCTCAAGTACTCCTCCCGTTGGCATCTTTGCCCTCTCTCCTTCGATGGCGGGCGCAACCTTCGACTTGAAGGGCTCATTGTCAGGGGGAACATCCAGGAAACCACCCGAGACGAAGGCGTTATGGAATGGCGAGGACACGGCATCACAATCAAGGGCACGGAACATGTGAGACTTGATAACGTCTGGGTAGACGGGTTCAGCGTGGACGGCATCTACATCGATGGAAGGTTTTCTCACGTCGATGAAAAGGGTCGATCCGTCCACCGGAGTGCCAAATACCTGGTATTCAACAACGTCCGCTCCACCCGGAACGGACGGCAGGGGATGTCGATCATCAATGCCTGTTTCGGCGTGTTCAATAGCTGCGAGTTCTCCCAGACGGGAAAGACAGGGAATTACGGTTTCCACGCCCCGGCTGCGGGCATGGACATTGAACCCCACTACGGGCCTCTGGGGGACAACCAAGGGAACATGACCTA
>JAVFAP010000574.1:0-3130 GCA_034002445.1 bacterium
GCGCTTCCCGTGGCGAGGACATCCCCAAAGAGATAATTATGCAAGGCGACAGGGTGCTGCCCTTGCAGGGAAAAGAAGAACAGCCCCCCCGCGATCCCGGTGGACATGAAAATACCGATCGCGCCATCCTCGGCGATCAGGCCCCGGCGGCTGCAAAGGCAGATCAGCCCCGCCACGATCAGGCAATATCCGGCGGTGACGGCATACACCCGCCAATCTGGCGTGCTGAGGGCGGGGAACAGCCACAAGCCAAGGGCCAGCCCTCCGTAGGCGCTGTAACTGATGCCTTGGCCGATATACGCTAGCCGCCGCAGGATCACGTAAACCGACAGGACCGAGAAGAGAAGGCTGAGCAAGCCCAGCGCGATGGCGCCCCGCTGCAACAGCGGATTGGTCATCAAGTCCTGGCTGATGAATTGAATGAAGTTTTGTAGTTTTTCCATTGTCCTTAAAGTTTATCGGAGCGTTCGTCTATCGGCTCCAGAACCGGTTGGATGATTGGGATTCTTTGGATGTCCATATTTCGGCTTGGGGCGAAAATAGGGATTGCGGAAATACACATCGCACTGAAAGACCTGTTTGACCTGGGCTGGGGTTAACTCTTTCGCTGGCCCTGTCCAGTAAACTGCCCCATTCAAGCAGACGAGGGTATCGCAGAGTTCGGCGGCAAAGCGCGCATCGCGGCTGGTGAGCAAGATCGCGGTCCTGTATTGCTTCTGGATCGATTTGAGCAGTTCCTGGATTTGCTTTACGCCAGCAGGGTCCAACCCTTGGATCGGATTGTCCAACAGCAGCAGGCGGGGCTGGCAAGCCAGGGCACGGGCGATGAGGAGACGTTGCTGCTCTCCTCTGGAGAGGGTGTAGAACAGTTGATCCTGCGCTTGTTCCATTTTCAATTCAGAAAGCAGATACCGCGCGAACAGCACTTCTTCCTTCGGGGTGAAATGAAGCACGCCCCTCCCGCTCTGCAAGCCTTGGAGGATGACATCCAGCGCCGTGATCGGAAATGCCGTTGGGTGGGGGTGCTGTTCCGCGACATAGCCGAGGCCCAGTTGGCGAAAATTTGTTTTGCGGACCGGGGTCCCGAAAATTTCGATGACCCCCTCCCTGGTTCGGATTTGGCCCAGCACGGCCTCCAACAGGGTGGTTTTCCCCGCGCCCGCGGGCCCGAGAATCCCCAGGCACTGGCCTGAGTCCAGGCACAGATTCACATTCCGCAAGACCGGCTTGGTTTGGCGGTACACCACCACGTTCTGGATAAAAACCGCCGGGGCCGACCGTTCGATCTCGGTTTTCAACGCATGCAGGATTATGCGGGATGGCTCCTGTTTCGGCTCGATCCTCGGTTCATTCCTCATGACCGGTTCCACTCTCTTTCCATCGTTCCACGATCTGTTCTAACCAATCCAGATATTTTGTCTTGCCTGCCATGGCGGCGAAGGGGTCTGGGACAAAAACAATCCGTCTTGCCCCCGCCGACTCTGATGCTATGTGCCGGTTAAGGGGCGTATCGACAAGAAGAACGATTGGCATGGGCTTTTGGGCATGCTCCAGGGGCGCCTCTTTTTCTAGTGACCAGTGTCCCTCGGCCAGGGGCTTTTTTTTGAATCCATAGCGTGCCATCCATCCATCATACCAATCGACAGTGGCGTGATATTCCTGGGTAGGCAGGTCTTGAAGCAGGGTGCTCAGTTCCATGTGCCGCTGATAAATCTCGTAAAGGTAATCCTGGCTGCGTCGCTGAATGGCTTCGGCGTGCTGGGGCCATTCCTCCTGGCTGCGGCTGGCAATGCGCTGAATGGCCTCCTGAGCCCAGATGGGATCAAGCCAGGGGAACGGATCGGCGGATTGGGGCCCGGATTGGAGTAAAAAACTTTCGTCTTCTCCCGCCGTCAAGTCCAGGACGGCGCTTGCCGTGCCGAGGAGATGGGGTACGATGAGGGAAGGAGGGGCTGTTTGCAGTACAATACCCAACCGGACGTGGTGCAGGGCACGGACATGCTGGACCGTCAGTGCGCGGAACGGATCCCCTCCGGCGGATGGCAATCCGATTATGCGAATCTCTTCGGGAAGGATATGACGGCACCAGTCCTCGGCGGGAAAACCGCTGACCCAAAGACTTTTATCTCCCCAATCGGTGGAGGTCATATCCAGACTGGGGAAGCGGGAACATCCGCCAATCCCCAAAAAAGTCAGAAGGAATAAGAAAACAACACTGGAATGCTTTTTCATTTTCTGGAATAGTATGGGTGGATACTTTTTTTGAGTATAGTCAGTCTTCGGTCGCGAACGATGGATTCAATGATCTCTTACATTACACGAATTTTCTGTGATTTCTATGCGCTTCCTAACCAATAAACCACAATCCTTCAAAAAAGAAAAAGTGAAAAAACCCACGGTGTTTTGGGTGCCTCGGGTTGCCACGCCCCTACAGGCGGGGCAAACGCAGGCACAGGAGGCCGAAGCGGCGTTCGTGTCGATTCGTCAGTATTTGCTGGCTTGCCGCGCGGATCCTGGGTATGGGGTGCTTTTCTCCGGGGTGGATTATTTAGAACCCTACCTGCACTGCTTTCCCGAAGAACGGGTATGGATTGCCGAACTGGTCCAGGCACGGCGCTGTGGGACTGTTGGCAGTTATGCTCGTCCCCGGTTGGAGCGGCTAGGCGGTGAAGCCCTGATCCGGAATATCCAGGAGGGCCTTTCGTTTTTCCAAACCCTGACTGGTGATCTCTCTCCCTTTTTTCTTCTGGAACAAGCTGCGGGATACCCGGCGCAATTGCCGCAACTCTTCTTTCAGTTTGGCATCCTCGCTTCAGTTATTCCCTCTCTCTCCTCCCCTGAAGAAGAGCAGCCGGGGGCGCCTCTGTTTCTGTGGACCGCGCCCAGCGGAGCCTGGATTTATGGCCGCCGCACGGATAGCGCTCCCCTTACCCGGTTAAACGGGAGGGGAGGTATATCCGAAATGCTGTTGCATTGCATGGAATCTGCCGCTCCTCTCTCGGTCGATTTAATTGTCGATTCGCGGCCGCTGCCGCAAATGAAGATTGTTGGTTCCTGCGAGCCCTTGGCGGAAGGCGAACCCGCAGCGGTGGTATCTGGTCAGGGTGCCAATATTTACTTTTCTTGTATC
>JAVFAP010000575.1:0-3122 GCA_034002445.1 bacterium
GACCGGATCCATTTATCTGGTGGGGGAAGTCCAGAAGGGATTGCGAAAGCCGGTTCTCATTTGATTGTGTTTTTTCGGTTGAGATATGCCATTCCCTGGGAAGGCAGTCTTCTCTTGGCATCCGTGGACGGTTGGGTGGTTTTTTGGGGTTGCGGTTGGGATTCGGGCCGTGCGTTGGCGGTTTTTTTGAATTGTGACGTGAGGATGGCGCCGCTGTTGACATCGCTGGCGGCTTGTAATACTGCGGTTCCTTGTTCGCTGGCGCCGAGTTCTTCTTCCCGGCTGGTTACCAAGAATTGGAAAAATTCCCGCTCGATCGTGCTCAGTTTGGCTAGACCCCGATACCCCAGAGGGGCGGGTTTGAGGAGGGAAAAGGTAAATTCCCAGCGGCTGGCGCGGGAGAGTTGGGTGGCTTCGCTGTCGCGGAGGGCGCTGATCATTTGGCTTGAGATTGTCTCCAGGCGTTTCCGAAACGTGGGTGTCTCGGCGCTGCAGCGTTTTTCCAGAATTTGAATAACCCGTAATAAGTCCTGGCGGCTGTAACCCAACTGCTGGGGTGTCATGATGTGGTTATCCAGAATGTGTTGGGTGATATGGGCGCGTTCGATGAGGATAATGGTATCGGACTGGGCAAACTGCAAATTGGGCCCCTGGTCTTTCATGTCATCGAGGAGGACGCGGACATAACGGTCGTAATGTTCGAATTCCTGCATGAAGAACGTGTGATGATCACCAAGTTCCCGTTTGAGTTGCTCGAGAATCACACCATCGTAGCTGGTGGTCAAAACCAGTCGTCTGAGATTGTCGATGTGAGAAGAATACATCTCGGCGGTGGTCATTTTCCAGATCGGCAAAGAGGCATTCGGACGTTTCCCGTCGAGGGTTTCTTGCAGGGAGGTGTGAATGGGGGGGAATCCCTGCGCGTCCAGCCAATAGGCCCCTTCGCCAGCCAAAAGGCAGGTGATATCCGCTGCGGTATGGGCCGCGCGCAAATTCAGGTCGATGCGAGCCATTTTTTTGCGGGTGGAGTGCAGACGAAGCCGGTCCATTTCCCAGGGGAACTGGGTTTCTGTCAATTCCTCATACGCCACTTTGCAGATCGAGTGTTTCTCGAGAAGCGGCAAGAGGGTGGATGAGAAGAAAACGGCCGGAGAACGGTTCATTCGATATCTAGTTTTTTGGTGGTGAACGGCTAGACTTGATCCAATGCGTTGAAATGATTATAGCAACGAAGCAGGCGATTGCGAGCATCGATGGAGAAAGTGACGTGATTATTTTGGGAAACCTATCTCTCTCTCAATAGCAGCCTGTTCTGGCTTTTTTGATGATCCGAGATCCAAACCCTGTAAGTGAGTAGCCATTATGCCAATGATTCAATCCGATCCGAAACGGCCTGCGGGTGGGTATCGGGAATTCTTTACGATTGCCTATCCGCTGGTGATCAGCAACGCCTCCATGACTGTGATGGTGTTTGTGGACCGTTTGTTATTGTCGTGGGCCAGTGCGGAAAATATCGCGGCCGCGATCCCCACGGTGGTGCTGCTGTTCACCTTTTGGTCCATTTTCATAGGGGTCAGCGAATATACCAATACCTTTGTCGCCCAGTTCTATGGGGCGGGCCGACGAATGGAAATCGGCAAGGCGGCCTGGCAGGGTATTTATTTCTCCTTGTTTGGCGCCGTTTTGACTCTCCCGTTCTACCCCCTGGGGTATGTGTTTCTGGATTGGGGGGGGCATGCCCCCGCCATCTTATCTTTGGAGAAACAGTATTTCTCCTGGCTTTACTGGGGTGGTCCTTTTTTCATATTGAACGGGGCCCTGAGCAGTTTTTATTCGGGTCGGGGGAGAACCAAGGTGATCATGACCATCAACATTATCGCGAATCTGATCAATCTGGTCTTGGATTACGCGCTGATCTTTGGGGTGTGGGGCTTCCCGGAAATGGGGATTCGGGGGGCGGCCTTGGCCACGGTTCTTTCGACGGTCGCGGCCTCGGCAATTTATCTTGTCTTGTTTTTATCGTCTGCCAATGACCAGATCTATGGAACCCGGCGGATGTGGCGGTTTGACCGCGATCTGATGAGGCGGCTGATCCGCTTTGGCTTTCCTTCGGGTATCCATTTCTTTTTGGAAGTTTCGGCGTTCAGCATGTTTGTCTTTTTGATAGGCCGGATCGGGAATGTTGAATTGGCGGCGAGCAATATCGCACTTTCGCTCAACATGCTGGCTTGGTTCCCCATGGTGGGGGCCAGTATCGCCACGACCACGCTGGTGGGGCAATACATAGGCCGAAAGCAAAAGGAAAACGCAATCAAGAGCGCGTTTACCGCATTCCTCGCGGTGGAAGCCTATATGATTGGATTCGCAGGGATTTTTATCTTGTTTTCGGGGCCCTTGGTCCATTTGTTTCAGAGCCGGAGCGGGGTGGATATCTCGTTTGCCGAGGTGGCGCCCATGGGGGCGAAATTGCTGATTTGTGTGGCGCTGTATCAAATTTTTGACGCGATGCTCCTCACATTTTCAGGTGCCTTGCGCGGGGTCGGGGATACCGCGTTCGCCATGTGGGCGTGTGTCATATGTGCCTGGTGTGTTTTTGTGCCCGGGACCTGGCTGGTCGCCGAGTATTTGAAACTGGGGATTTTTGCGGCCTGGGGTTGGCTGTTTTTGTATAGTTTTATGATGGGGCTGCTGTATCTGAAGCGGTTCACCAGCCGCCGCTGGGAAGCCATTCACGTGATCCCCGACTCCATGGAGCAGGCCAACGATTCGCCACTTTAGTGCAGGAAGAAATGGATTTGAAAAAGTTGGACGAACCTTGGACGTATGGGTGTTCAAGCGCTCCTGTAAAGGGGTGACATATCCACTGCCCCCAGTCTTTCGTGGTGCTACAATACGAGGTTCCAGTCCTTCCATCGAGGTGATAGACAGAATCATGACCAATTTCAAGCCACCCAAGCGGTACGCACCGGATATCCCCTTCCCCTCCTATTCGTATGTTCCGGGGCATTCCCCCCACCCCACCCGAGACCCCCAAGGCCATAGTTAGGGGGAAGAGTATGTGGATATCGTGCTGGTTCCGGCTCCCGATCCAGCCGAGTGGTGGCAGAGCAAACTGTACCTGT
>JAVFAP010000576.1:0-3118 GCA_034002445.1 bacterium
GCCCATAACGGCCGCCGCAGCATGGATCTTCCCGCGGTGAACAGCCGAGTGGAACGGATCCAGCAACTCTTCGGGAAGGATATCGTCAAGGATCTTCTTCCCGTGCAATTTGATTCGCCGGTTGTCTCCATCACCGGTTTTATCTCCCGGCCCACCCTCACCCGCAACAATGCACAGCAAATTTACTTTTTCGTCAATGACCGCTACATCAAAAATCGGGTTCTGCATACTGCCATGATCAACGGCTACCGGAATCTTCTGCCCACCCGGCGTTACCCTGTGGTGTTTCTTTATTTTGATATCGACCCGACTGAGATCGATATCAATGTCCACCCCACCAAGCAAGAGGTGAAATTCTCTCGCGAGGACGCCCTTTATTCCGCCACCTATGGCGCCATCCGCGACACGTGGGATACCCGTGAAGAAGCCAAGCAAGAAACCCAGCAGATTTTTGATGATCTCAAAAAAGAACCGGCCCCGGCTCGGCCCTGGCCCAAAAGTGTCCGCGATGAAAAACGGGCCTCCGATCTCGCCCGGCGGCCGCCAGAAGTTCTCTCCCTGCCGCCCGCCGGCCCCGTGCAAACTCCCGTGCCACTCCCGTCTCGGCAAGATCCGCCTTGCACGGTGGATCAAAACCCCGTCGCTGGACCAAAGCCTGCCGCGCCGGGCCATCCCCCGCGCGGTACAGGGGATCCGCTTCCGCCCGGCTCGGCGCCAGCCCCAGTCCAGGACACGCCAACCGCGCCGCCACCCCAGGCTGTCCCCGCACCCCGCGCCATGGCAGAACCTACACAAGCCCTGGACGCCATGATCCACAGCCCCAAGCAGGACGCCCTTTTCGAGGTCAAGTCCATCGAGGACGAGGGCCAGTTAAAAGTCGTCGGCCAGTTGATGAACAACTACATCCTCGCCGAGGGCCGAGGCGGGCTGTTTATCATCGATCAGCACGCCGCTCACGAACGGCTTAAATTCGAGGAATTCTTGATCCAGTCCCAAAAAGCCCGCCTCGCCAGCCAGGATTTGCTCTTTCCCCTCACCCTGGATTTCACGCCCGCCGAGGCGGCCATTTTGGACGAATCACTGACGATCCTCGCCCAGTTGGGTTTTGAAATTGAAGCCTTTGGCCCCCGCACCTATCTTGTCCGCTCTCTGCCCGCTTCCCTTCAGTTCGAAGCCGCTGAAGAATTCATCAAGGACATCCTGGGCGAAATCCAAAACGAAGGCAGCGTCCAGGAAAAAAAGGAACGGGCGCTCCATACCCTCGCTTGCAAGGCAGCGGTCAAATTTGGCGATCCCCTTCGCCATGAAGACATGGAAGCCATCCTGCGCGGCTTGGAAAAAATCCCCCGACGCAATGTTTGCCCCCACGGCCGCCCTGTCGTTCTTCACGTCTCTGATGACCAGCTGCGCACCCTGTTCAAGCGTACCGGCTTCTAAGACCAATTCCCCCGAAAATCCCTTCAAAACCAAGCCTCGGTGGATGGCGCCGCGCCGTTCGCCTGTGCTAGGATATTTCCACGCCGCCGCGCCACGCGCCTCCGGCGCATGTACCACACCCTTACACGATGGAGCAAAACCATGATCACCATTTCCCTCTTCCCTGGCCGCTATGTCCAAGGCTATCAAGCCTTCGCTCGGTTGGGCCCGGAATTGGCCCGGTTGGGTCAAAAGGCCTTTGCCATCTTCTCCCCCTCTGCCCAGACTCTTCTGGAAACGGATCTGAAAACCTCCACGGATGGCGTCATCGAGGTGGTGACCGAACGCTTTCAACGGGAATGCTGTGAATCGGAGATCGAGCGTCTGCTTGAACAGGCGCGGCGCAGCGGGTGTGATTTGATTGTCGGCGTGGGCGGCGGCAAGACCATCGATACCAGCAAGATTGTGGCGGACCGCCTGCAAGCGCCCGTGGCGATCGTCCCCACCATCGCCTCCACCGATGCCCCGTGCAGCGCTTGCGCGGTGGTCTACAACGAAGCGGGCGCCGTGCAGTATGCCGTGTCCACTCGCCGCAACCCGGACCTGGTCCTGGTGGATACCGCGGTCATCGCCCAGGCCCCGGTCCGTTTTCTGGTTTCTGGCATGGGTGACGCCTTGGCCACCTGGTTCGAGGCCGAGAGCTGCAAACGAAGTGGGTCCAACAACGAAGCCGGCGGCAAGGGCTCCATGACCGCCTACGCCCTGGCCCGCCTCTGCTATGACACCCTGCTGGAATATGGCCTGGCCGCCAAGGTCGCCTGCGAGGCCGGCGCGGTGACGCCCGCGTTGGAACACATCGTCGAGGCCAACACCCTGCTTAGCGGGCTGGGTTTTGAAAGCGGAGGGCTGGCCACCGCCCACTCCATCCACAACGGCCTGACCGCCCTGCCCCCCACCCGGGCCTTTTACCACGGCGAAAAAGTCGCCATGGGCGTGCTGACCTCACTCTTCCTGACCGATAAACCCAAGGCCCTGATCGATGAAGTCTACACCTTCTGTGAATCGGTCGGCTTGCCCACCACCCTGGCGGATATCGGTCTCGCCGACTGGAGCGATGACCAACTGCGCCCCGCCGCCGAACGCGCCTGTATCCCCGAAGAATTCATCCACCGCGAAGCCACCGAAATCACCCCCCAAGCCATCCTCTTCGCGTTAAAAACCGCCAATGGGGAAGGGATGAGGAGGAAGGGGGGGAAGGAATAACGGATGGCATGATCAGTTCAAATTCTATTCATCCACCCTCTGAATTCTGCCCAGTGGAGGTTGTCAGTCAAGCAACGATCAAGCAACATGTGGCTGATCAGGATGCCCACTGCGGCAGAGATTTTTCAGATTTTTATTGCAATCTTTTGAATGAATCGATTTCTTTGATGGGGGGCGAAGGAATCCAGCAAGATCTACAGGATTACTCATGAATTAAATAAATGATCAAAGAGTATGAAAAAGCCTGCAAAGACGGTGTATATGAAACTCCTCCCGAAAACTGGTCCTGGAGAATGAGGTTGTTGGATACCTTCGCTCGAGAGGGATTGTATTTTAATGTGTATGGGCGAACACGCTTTCAATACGAATGCCAGAACAGGCTATCGGAGTGTTGTCATCCCGGGAGTACCTGCTTAATCGGTTCCCGTCGCTTATATAT
>JAVFAP010000577.1:0-3117 GCA_034002445.1 bacterium
CCCCCACCAGATTTCATCTCGGGTCTCCCCCTCTACGATGAATTTATCGTTGGCCGCCCGGCCGGTATGGTTGCCGGTGCGGACCACCAGAGAACCTTCATGCGCCAGGGATCCCTCACGCCGGGCAACCACATTTTCCAGAAGCGCGGGTGTTGGCAAGGTCCAATAGGCCATCTTAATGTTCCGGATGCCCTGGTTTTCCAGGCCATAGCGACTGGCAACTCCCATTTTATTGGTCGTCATTCTTTCCCTCCTCGCAAAGACATTAAATGAAGGATCGAAATTTGGTTTTGTTCTTCAAAGAGACAGAACAGACTAATGAACCGTAGGAACCCCCTCCGACTTCGGATTCCCCCAATATTCTCCTTCTACAGTGAGTATACCACCTTCTTTTTTCCCCCTGATTCAAGGCAAACAGGTTCTTTAGAATCCGGCGTGGTAGCTGCTCTATCGATGGGGGATGCCGGCGAAGTCCGCCGGCATCCCCCAGATCTTCCTGATGACCACAGCGATTCCCAAAGAGCCGGCAAACGGGTTTGTTCAAATTTACAGAGGTGAAAACCAACTCTCTTATTAAACCGGTGCAGGCCCAGGTGATAGGCTGCTCTAGCGACCTTCCGAATACGCGGCCATGTTCAAAACTCCCTGGCTAGAGCGATAATCGCGGCTGACTTTCAGGCTTTCTTGGCCAAATGATACAGCAGATCGCCAGTGGAGATCACGGCCAATGGGCGCAACCCGGTCTCTTCGCTGCGGACGACCACCACCCTGTGGATATGCCGGTCGATTAGCAGCCTGGCCACATCTTCCAGAGTGGAGGTAGCCGGGACGGAGATGACCTCCTGGCTCATGAATTCGCGGGCAGGCCGGTTTCTCCACTCCAACCCCGCTTCCAAACGGGCTCGTAGCAGGTCTGTGCGGGTGATGATTCCAATCAAGCACTCCCCTTCGTCTACGACCACCAGGGTGCTGATGTCCTCATTGACCATCCGCGCGCCGACTTCGCCTAAAGTTGCGTCGGACGTGCAAGTCCAAACCTCAAGGCGTTTTGCCTTGATAACCATCTGGCTTAAGTTCATACCCCACCCCTCAATCCTTGCGGGCAGAAAAAAGAAGCGGCACCCAAAATTGGACACCGCTTCTTTCCTGTTTGGCTTACCGGCGGTTTCCCCCGCGAGATCCTCCGCCCCGGCGATCATCGCCTCCTCGACCGCCACGTGGGCCGCCACCGCCTCCCGGCCGGCCACCGCGCGGGCGATCTCGTTCGGCGGCTTCTTCTGCCGTCCACCCCTCCAGAACAGCCTGGCGGGAGAGACGGATCTTGCCCTGCGGGTCGATATCCGTCACCATCACGGTGATCTCATCACCAACTCGGACAACATCTTCCACTTTTTCCACCCGCGTGGTATCGAGCTGAGAAATATGGACCATGCCATCGATATTGGGCAAGATCTCGACAAAAGCCCCAAAGTCTGTCGTGCGGACAACTTTGCCGGTGTAAATCCGGCCCACCACCGCCGTCTCCGTCAGAGCTTCCACTCGCTCGCGGGCTTTCTGGGCGGCCTCACCATCGCTGGTAGCGATAAAGACCGACCCGTCTTCGCTGATATCGATCTTCGCGCCGGTTTCTTCCTGGATGCTGCGGATGGTCTTTCCGCCTGGCCCGATCACCGCGCCAATTTTATCCACCGGGATCTGCAAGACCATGATCCGCGGAGCGTGAGGCTTCAGTTCTGGGCGGGGGACGGGGATGACAGCCAGCATCTTGTCCAGGATCGATTTACGAGCCTGATGGGCCTGATCGAGCGCCTGGCGCATGATTTCAGATGTGATGCCCTTAATCTTGATATCCATCTGGAGAGCCGTGATCCCCCGGTCGGTGCCGGCCACTTTGAAATCCATATCGCCTAAATGATCTTCAGCGCCAAGGATGTCCGTGAGGATGGCATAGCGGTCCTGGCCCTTAATCAAGCCCATCGCTACGCCAGCGACCGGCGCTTTGATCGGCACACCCGTGTCCATCAAGGCCAGGGTCGAGCCGCAGACCGACGCCATCGAACTAGAGCCATTGGAAGAGAGCACTTCCGAAACCAGGCGCAGGGTGTAAGGGAACTCGCTTTCCGGTGGGATCACCGGGCGCAGAGCGCGCTCGGCCAGCGCCCCGTGACCGACCTCACGCCGCGATGCCCCCCGCAGCGGTTTGACCTCGCCCGTGGAGAAGGGCGGGAAATTATAGTGATGGATATATCGCTTGGTCTCCGAGGGGGTCAGGTTGTCCAGTTCCTGGGCCTCGCGAGGTGTACCCAGGGTCGCCAGGGTGAGTACCTGGGTTTCGCCGCGGGTGAACAGCCCGGAACCGTGTGCTCGCGGGCTGACGTCCACCTCACACCAAATCGGGCGAATTTCGGTGGTTGTGCGCCCATCCGGGCGCACTCCCTTTTCCAGAATGCGTTGGCGAACCACGCTCCGATAGGCGTCTTCAAAGGCAGTCTTGACCACCGGCGCCAGGCTTTCGTCCTTTCCGGTCAGCTCCTCGATCACTCCCGCGCGGAGTTCGTCGATCGCCTCGCTGCGTTCGGCTTTGACATAAGGCCGGTCCAGAATCTCATTGAGCGGCCCACGCACCCGGTCCAGCACAGCCTGGTCGGTTTCAGAATTGACCGCGGCGGAAACATATCCACGCTTGGGTTTGCCAATCTCCGCCTGCATCTGTTCCTGAATATCGATCAAAGATTGAATTCCCTGGTGGGCAAATTCCAGCGCCTCGACCATGATATCTTCTGTAACTTCGTTTGCGCCGCATTCAACCATCAAAATGGCGTCCCGCGTCCCGGCAACCCGCAGATCCAGGTCGGAGTATTCCAGGTCGGCAAAGGTCGGGTTGAGATGGAGCTCGCCCTCGATCCGGCCTACCCGGACCGCGCCCACCGGCCCGCTCCAGGGAATATCAGAAATCATCAACGCGGCTGACGCTGCGTTGACGTTCAAAATGTCGATCGGGTTCTCTCCAACGGTCGATAAAGCATAGACGATCACCTGGATATCATTGCGCAGATCCTTCGGAAAAAGCGGGCGCAAGGGGCGATCTGTCAGGCGGGCAGTCAGGATCGCTTCTTC
>JAVFAP010000578.1:0-3114 GCA_034002445.1 bacterium
G
This sequence comes from bacterium, assembly GCA_034002445.1. Classification (GTDB taxonomy): domain Bacteria; phylum Hinthialibacterota; class Hinthialibacteria; order Hinthialibacterales; family Hinthialibacteraceae; genus JAVFAP01. Next base: position 2 of record JAVFAP010000578.1, read on the forward strand.
TGACGGCCCTTGGGTTTGAGGACCGTGGGTTCGCCGCTGGGGGTGATGGTCTCCTGGGGGCGAAGGATGGTCGCGGTTGGTTTGAACGCGACGCGGAAGAAGATGGGTTCGCCATTGCTGATCCCGCCCTGGATGCCGCCGGAGTGGTTTGTTCGGGTGCGTACCTGGCCTGTTTCCATGAAGAAGGGGTCGTTGTGTTGGGAGCCCATCATTTCGGCGGCGCAGAAGCCAGACCCGATTTCAAAGCCCTTGGTGGCGGGGATGGAGAGCATCGCCTTGGCGAGATCGGCTTCCAGCCGGTCGAAAACTGGGGTGCCGATCCCGGCGGGTACGGGGCGGATGATGCACTCGATGATGCCGCCGACCGAATCGCCATCCTTGCGGATCTGATCCACGAACTGGAACATTTGTTCGGCGAGGGCTTGATCAGGGCAGCGGACCGGGTTGGCTTCGACTTGGGCGGTGGTGACATGAAGCGGATCGATCTCGGCCTTGAGGGTGTGGATTTGGCTGACATAGGCGATGATCTCGATCTGATGCAAGCGAGCAAGCAGTTTTTTGGCGATGGCCCCCGCGGCGACGCGGCCAATGGTCTCGCGGGCGCTGGTGCGCCCGCCGCCCCGGTAATCGCGGATGCCGTACTTGGCGTCGTAGGTGTAATCGGCGTGGGAGGGGCGGTATGCCTGCTGGATTTCACTGTAATCCTGGGAGCGGGCGTCCTTGTTCCATACGAGCAGGGATATCGGGGTGCCCGTGGTTTGGCCCTCGAACACGCCGGATAGAATCTGCACGGTATCGGTTTCGCCGCGCTGGGTGGTGATTCGGCTCTGGCCGGGCCGGCGACGGTCCAGATCGGTCTGGATCTCTGCTTCGCTGATGGGGATGCGGGGCGGGCAGCCATCCACAACCGCGCCGACCGCGCCACCGTGGGATTCGCCCCAGGTGGTGATTCGGAATACCCGTCCAAATGTATTTCCCATGCTGGTTAACTCCTGCAATCTAAGGATGATCGTCTCATCATACCGACCCCCTGTGCTTTGGGAAGTGATTCAATCGATCCCCTCCACATGAACTCCCGCCTGATCAAAAGCCTTCGATGGCCTCGCCCGTCTTGTCTTGACTGATGGGTCAGTCGCGCCGCATCAAGTCACGGACGGAATCTATCTCTCGCCGTGGAACAAAGCCTGGACCGATTTTTTCGACCATGATCTCGCCACGGGCCATATCATCCGGCGTGAGCCGCAGCTGAATGGTGCCGAATTTCAACTCGCCAGTAATCTGGAAACGCCCGTTTGGTAAGCGGTAGCGCAATTTCGGGGCTTTGACATCGCCTGGAATCATGAACTGGGTGGGAGTGTTCAGTCCCATTATATAGGTGAATTCATCTTCCCTGTACAATTCGGTGTAGGATTCGTAAACCAGCGGGGTGCCGGGCTGCAGGGCAAAACCGATGCCGGGATGGGGCTGGGCCAGGGCGGGGGTATGCAGCAGGGTCGCGGTTTGGGGTGACTCAAACAGGGAAAGAGTGTTCAGCAAAAACGACTGAAACATGACGGGGGCGGGATTCTGGGAAATCGCCAGGATGGAATGCCCCCGGCTGCCGCGGGCTTCGGGCAGGGGGGATGAAAATTCCATGGTGAGCTGGTTTTTGGCTTCATCGAACTCACGCAGCAGACCGTTGATCATGATCTCCTGGGGCTCGATAGCATGGCTGCCGTAGCGCAGCCGGGTGCCACCGCCGAGGCGCATGGATTGAAAGGTGCCGTCTTGGAGTTGGATATGTCCCCAGGTGCCTTGAAAGACAAGGCGATTGCCCTGGTAGTCGCAGGTGTACTCGGTCTCGGGATTGGTGGAGGTGAGAAAGATTTCGGTTCCGAGGGCGGTTTCGGCGGCGAGGGCGATAGCTTGAAACTCACGCTGGTTGCCGCCGGGGGCGAGGGGAAGGCGGAGGACATTGGTGGTTGCTGGGGCTTCGCCTTGAAAGAACTCATGCACCACGGCAAAGAGATCGGCTTCGCCCGCGTCCACGGCGCGGGAGAGGAGAACGGTGGTCCCCCGGTCCTGCTGGCGCAGGCGGAGTTGGGAGCCGGCGGGATCAATCACCCACAGACGTTCGCCAAAGGTTTGGTTTTCCTTGGGGGCGAAGGTCACCGCGTAGACGCCCTGTCCATTGACCGGACCGGTGGTGGGGTCGCCCGCGATGCCGGATACGTTTTGCACGGTGCCGGAGTGGGTGTATTGGTAATCGTGTTGCCGTCCCCCACTGACGCGAAACGAATCGAAGAGCAAGGGGGCGCTGAAATAGAGAGCCCGTTGATAAACCGAGGAGGGGTCGCTGAGGACCGTGTCGGGATAGGCTTTGCGCTCGGTGTACTCTCCTTGTGCCATGAGGGAGGCGTAAGCGGTGCCATTTTTGGCGGTGCGCATGGCATAGAGGAGAGCGTTGCGGGGCTGCATGGGTTCGACGGCGGGTTGCCGCTTTTCATCGAGAATCACGGTATTCCAAGGCATGGCGGCTTCGATGCCCGCGAGGCCAGTGACTTGCTCCCCTGGGGCCAACACGTCGAGCGAGAGCAGGGCGGATTGGCCGAACCAACTGGACATCCCGGTATCCACTCGGATGGTGAGCGGCCAGGTTTCGGTGGGGCTATGCAGGAAGATGCCGCCGATTTGGGGCAGGGCGGTGGAAGGGAGTTCACCCTTCGGGCCCTCATCCAGAGCCAATTTGCCATAGAGCAAGGCTTCGGGCAGACGGGGCTGGTTTTTATAGACTTGAGTCAAGATCCGTTTGCAGAGGGGATTCCCGGTAACTTTCCCCCCGCGTTCGAGCAGTTCCGCGATCAGGAGGGAATCGATGGGGGTTTCGCTGAAAGCCGCTGGGAACACGCCGTTGGGATAAACCAACTGGGCGGTGGTCGAGACCAATTTTTCCATCAGGGGTTTGAATTCGCTGTAGAGGGTAGGGCGGATGGTTTGCAGGGCGGCGCCCATTTGCAAGACCTCCACGGTGGCGGTCAGGCTTTGGGATAACGGGTAGAAGGAGAAGAGCCCCTCGCCGATCATCGCGGCCTGGAGGGTATGCAGTAACTCTTGGGGGTCTCGATCGGCGGGTT
>JAVFAP010000579.1:0-3099 GCA_034002445.1 bacterium
AGCGGCTTTTGGAGAGGTCGAAATCTTCTTCTCCGATACTGGTCCCTAGGGCGGTGATGATAGTCTGGATTTCTTCGTTGGAGAGTACCTTGTCCAGACGCGCTTTTTCCACATTGATGATCTTACCCTTGAGCGGGAGGATGGCTTGAAAACGGCGGTCCCGGCCTTGTTTGGCGGAGCCACCGGCGGAGTCGCCTTCCACCAGGAAGATTTCGCACATTTCGGGAGCGCGTTCTGAACAATCCGCCAGTTTGCCGGGGAGCCCGTTGCCCTCCAGGACATTTTTCCGCCGTGCTAAGTTGCGGGCTTTACGGGCGGCTTCGCGGGCCTGGGCGGCGCTGATCACTTTTTGGGCGATCTTCTTGGCCTCGGTGGGATTTTCTTCAAAATATTCGGAGAGGCCTTCGTTGATGATGGATTCCACCATCCCCTTGACTTCACTGTTGCCCAATTTGGTCTTGGTTTGCCCTTCAAACTGGGGATTGGAAATTTTGATCGAGATGACCGCGGATAGGCCTTCGCGCAAATCTTCCCCACTGATGCCTGCGTCGTTTTTCTTCATCAAGTCGTTTTTCTTGATGTAGTCGTTGGTGGTGCGGGTGAGGGCGGCACGGAATCCCGCCAAATGGGTGCCCCCTTCCCTCGTATTGATGTTGTTGGCGAACGAAAAGATGTTCTCCTGATACCCGTCATTGTATTGCATCGCGATCTCGACCGAGACCATTTTATCGTCATCCAGTTCGCGTTCTTTATTAAAATAGATGGGATTTTTGTGGAGAACGATTTTGTTCTGGTTGAGGTATTTGACAAATTCTTTGATCCCGCCCTCAAAATGAAATTCCACCTGCTTGGGGGTCTCTTCGCGTTCATCGGTGAGGGTGATGGTAATGCCTCCATTCAGGAAGGCCAATTCGCGCAGACGGGTTGCGAGGACATCGAAATGAAAGACCGTGTCTTCAAAGACGGTGGAATCGGGCTTGAAGATGACTTTGGTCCCGGTCTTGGTGGTTTCTCCAATCACTTCCACCGGGCCTTCCGGGAGGCCACGTTTGTAGGATTGGATGTGAATTTTCCCTTCGCGGCGGACTTCGACTTGCAGCCATTCGGACAAGGCGTTCACCACGGATATGCCAACCCCGTGCAGACCGCCCGAGGTTTTGTAGGATTTGTTATCAAATTTCCCCCCCGCGTGGAGAACGGTGAGGACGACTTCCAAGGCGGTTTTCTCTTTGTGGACACTGTGTCTGCCGACCGGAATGCCTCGGCCCCGGTCTTGGACGGAGACGCTGTTATTGGAATGGATGATAATGTCGATCTTTTTGCCATAGCCGGCGGAGGCTTCATCGATGGAGTTATCGACCACTTCATACACCAGGTGATGGAGACCGGGGAGCCCGGTGCTTCCAATATACATGGCGGGCCGTTTGCGAACCGCCTCCAGGCCCTCCAGGATTACAATATTACTCTCATCATACTTGGCTTCGGGTTTGGGTGAGTTGACCATAACGAGTATCCCTCGAACCCCACACCATTCCATCAGAAACAAGGTCTTGATTCGTACTGGGCTTGGCCTGCGACCGTTTTGGGGTGGGGTATAATAACATGCTGATTTTTTTGAACTTTCTGTTGCGATTATTATAGTGGGCCGTGCACAAATTGTCAAGTTTCCGGGCCGATGCAGATGTCCCTCTCTTGGGGAAAAGGAACTGGGAGACGTGAGGGAGGGAGCAGATTATAAAATTCAGATCAAAATAATTTTTTTTGCCCCCAAGTCCGCTTTCTTTTGCCAGCCTTCTTGCGTTCCTTTTGACCAAGCAGGGGTTTGGGATAAGATAAAAGACAGTTGTTCCGGGCGGGCTTTAATCCTGGTTTGAGGCTTCTCGTTGCCGCCCCTGATCATTTGGAAATGGAGATGCGAGCGATGAGATCCCCCCGTGGATTTCACGCGGTGATTTGCCAATTATGAAAAAACTGATTTTGCTTGGTTCTACCGGTTCGATTGGATCTCAATGTTTGGATGTGGTGCGCAACCACCCGGATCAGTTTGAGATCACCGGGTTGGCGGCCCGAAAGAATCTGGAGTTGTTTGTGCAGCAAGTCCAGGAATTTCAACCCTCTTACATCGGCTTGACGGATGAAGCCACTGCCGCGGCCTTTCCGAAGGCACTTGTCCCCGAGGGGGCGGTCTTCTTGCAGGGGCCGGATTGTATGTGTCAGATGGCGCGGGAATGTCCAGGCGATGTGGCGGTGCTGGCGACGGTGGGTGCGGCTGGATTCAAACCCACTTTCGAGGCGATCCAGGCGGGGAAGAATATTGCGCTGGCCAATAAGGAAGTCCTGGCGATGGCGGGGGATTTGTTGATGCAGGCCGTGGATACTTGGCATGTCAGCGTGGTGCCAATCGATAGTGAGCACAGCGCGATTATGCAATGCCTGCAAAATGGCGCCCATGCGGAGGTTTCGCGGATTATCCTCACCGCGTCCGGTGGTCCGTTCCGCGGTCTGACACCGGAAGAATTCGAAAATATGCCGGTGGAAGCGACGTTGAAGCACCCCACCTGGACGATGGGGGCGAAAATCACGATCGATTCCGCCACACTTTTTAATAAGGGATTGGAAGTAATCGAGGCACACCATTTGTTCCATCGCGGTCTGGACCAGATCGATGTCGTCATTCATCCCCAGTCGATCATTCATTCCATGGTGGAGTATGTGGATGGCTCGGTCATCGCGCAATTGGGGGACGCGGATATGCGGACGCCCATTCAGTATGCGCTCTCGTATCCCGAGCGGATCGAGCGGACGGGGCGGAAGTTGAACCTGTTGGAGACCCCCCCTCTGACTTTTTTCCCTCCCGACACACACAGTTTCCCCTGTTTGGAGTTGATGTACCATGCCGCACGGGTGGGGGGGACCATGCCGGCGTTTGTCAGTGTCGCCAACGAAGAAATTGTCGAAGCCTATCTTAACCGGGCGATTTCTTTTGGCTCGATTCCTCGCCTCTTGGACAAGGTGATGAACCGCCATGCGGTGATCAAAGACTATCAGTTGGAAACGATCGAAGTGGTCGATGCAGAGGCCCGCGCGAAAGCAAAGGAA
>JAVFAP010000580.1:0-3098 GCA_034002445.1 bacterium
TTTTCCAATACCCAAAGTTGGGCACGGTAACAATGCCCTTGTGCCCCACCCGCAGCATCTCCTTGATGACGAGGGATGGGTTATGCACTTCCTGCAAGGTTTCTGAAAGGATCACGTAATCAAACGATTTATCCGGATAATCCGCCAGTCCTTCGTCCAAATCCCCATGATGGACCGAGAGGCCCTTCTGAATGGATATGGACACTTTCTCTTCACAGACTTCCACCCCGCTACCCTTGGTGATTTTCCCCTGCTGTTTTAGAAGAAATAGAAGATCGCCTTCCCCGCAGCCCAGGTCGAGCACTGTGCTGCCGCTTGCGATCAATTCGCTGATGATGGTATGTTCAAATTTGGGAGACACGGATGGATCAGGCATTGATGGAATTCTCCTCGACCACGTGGTTCAAGAAATGGCGGATCATCACCGATTGCTGTTCGCATTCCAGCAAAAAAGCGTCATGGCCGTAATCCGATTTGATCTCGCAGTAACTGACACTTTTGCGGGCTTTCTTGAGGGCGGAAACGATTCGCTTGGATTGATATGGCGGGTAAAGCCAATCGCTGCTGAACGCGATGACCAGAAACTCGGCGCGGGTTTGACTCAACGCACTCTCCAGCGAATTATATCCCTCGGCCAGATCGAAATAATCCAGGGCTTTGGAAATATAAAGGTATGAGTTGGCGTCGAAGCGCTGGGTGAAGGTATTCCCCTTGTACTGCAAATAACTTTCGATCTGAAAATCGGTCAGCAAATCAAAACTTACCTGCGACCGGTCTTGTAATTTGCGCCCGAATTTTTCATGCATCGATTTGTCGCTTAAATAACTGATGTGGCCCACCATCCGCGCGACCGCGAGACCCCGTACCGGGGCCTCCGCCTCATAATAATTCCCATGGTTCCAATGCGGATCCATGATGATGGCTTGGCGGCCGACTTCGTTGAGAGCGATATTCTGGGCGGAATGAATCGAGGTTGTCGCGATTGGAATCGCCGATTGCACCATGGTGGGGTAGGAGACCACCCATTGCAGCGCTTGCATCCCCCCCATGGATCCCCCCGCGACGCAGAGCAACTGATCGATCCCCAAAAAGTCCAACAGCCGTTTTTGGGCATGCACCATATCCTTGATGGTGATGAAGGGGAAATCCATCCCATACGGCTTGCCCGTCTGGGGATGGATGGAGGAGGGGCCAGTGGAACCCTGGCACCCTCCGATGCAGTTCGAACAGATGACGAAATATCGGTTGGTGTCAAATGCCTTGCCTGGTCCGATGAAATCGTCCCACCATCCTGGCTTCTGTTCTTCTTCAGAATGCCTGCCCGCCGCATGGTGATTCCCCGACAGCGCGTGTAGGACTAGGATGGCGTTGTCCCTATTGGCGTTGAGTTCGCCGTAGGTCTCATACGCCAAGGTGAGGGGGCCGATTTTCTTGCCGCTTTGCAGCAGCAATTCATGGGGCGGTTCGCACAAATGGGCGAACTGTTCTTTTACAATGCCTACAGAACCAGATTGCAAAACGTTTGACATTGGGGCATTTGCGTCCTTTATTTTTAGTTGGATCGCGTCAAGGCCTGATCCAAGTCTGTAATTATATCCTCAACATTTTCAAGCCCAATGGATAAGCGGATAAAATCTGGAGTCACCCCGCTGGCAATCTGTTCCCCTTCGCTCAACTGCTGGTGCGTGGTGCTGGCGGGATGGATCACCAAAGTCTTGGCGTCGCCTATATTGGCCAAATGGGAAAGCAGGTTGACATGGTTGATGAATTTCTTGCCCGCTTCCAGACCGCCCTTGATTCCAAACCCCAGCATCGCACCAAAGAGGCCCCGCTTGAAATACTTTTTCGCGATATCGTAGGTCGAATGATCCGCCAACCCGGGGTAGTTGACCCAACTGACCTGAGGATGACTCTTCAAGAATTCCGCGACCCGCAACGCGTTTTGGCTGTGCCGTTCCATCCGCAGGTGCAGCGTCTCCAGCCCTTGCAGGAAGAGGAAGGCGTTGAACGGCGACATCGCCGGGCCCATATCCCGCAGCAACTGTACCCGCGCCTTGATGATATACGCGATATTTCCCACGCCCGGCAGATTGCCGAAGGTATCCCAAATCTTCATCCCATGATAACTGGGGTCGGGCTCGGTAAATTGCGGAAACTTGCCATTCCCCCAATCGAATTTTCCCGAATCGACGATGATGCCCCCGATCGAGGTGCCATGTCCACCGATGAATTTGGTCGTGGAGTGCATCACCACATCCGCCCCGTGCTCGATCGGATTGACCAGGTAGGGCGAGGGCACCGTGTTATCCACAATCAACGGAATCTTGTTCTCATGGGCAATATCCGCCACCGCTTGGATATCCACGGTATTCAATTTGGGATTCCCTAAGGTTTCCACGAAAATCGCCTTGGTTTTGGGCGTGATCGCCTTTTTGAAATTCTCCACCTGGTCGGGATCGACAAAATGGGTGGTAATCCCCAACTTCGCCAGGGTGTATTGCAGCAGGGTGTAGGTCCCTCCATACAAGTGGGCCGACGCCACGACCTCATCCCCGGCATTGAGAATATTCAACAGACTCAACGTACACGCCGCCTGTCCCGATGCCGTGGCCAGAGCCGCAATCCCCCCCTCCAAGGCGGCCAAGCGTTTCTCCAGCACATCTTGGGTTGGATTCATAATTCGGGTGTAGATGTTCCCAAACTTCTTCAGCGCGAATAAATCCGCCGCATCCTCGGTATCATCGAAGACATACGAGGAGGTTTGATAAATCGGAACCGCCCGAGACTTGGTTGCCGCATCCGGACTTTGCCCCGCGTGCAGGGCCAATGTTTCAAAACGCCAGGTCGAGTCTGCCATGGGAATACTCCTTACGATTTCTGGTTTGTTCTTTTAATATCTAGGTTCCATGTATAATATAACATTTCAAAAAAAATAGAAGACGGAAAAGTCAGAAAGTCAGGGAGAAAGTCGTTTTTTTTCTTACCCTATCCTATTTCTTGATCCGAAGGAAGCCGCTGGGCGGGGGGAAGAAGACCCCTCTGACAGCAGGAACTGTCCCGCGAAATGAAAATCCGGGGTGCATCGTCATGGTCAGGGG
>JAVFAP010000581.1:0-3095 GCA_034002445.1 bacterium
TCCGGTGCTTCTTCCTTGGATACCTTCCAACTGGCATCCGTAAGCAGGGTCATCTGGGTTTGGTTTTCAAGGAGCATCAGTTTGGCGGTGAGGCCGGCCGGGCTTTCGGTTTTGTTTGTTACCGCGATGGCGAGGCAATGCTTGCCGCTGCCCAAACTGCCGAGATCGACGATCTGTGGGCTGTCCCATGCGTCTTCATGCTGGGGGCTTTGGAGGATTTTCTGTCCATCCAGGTACAGGGTGAAATAATCATCTCCAGTTAGCAAAATCCGGGCTTCACTGGCCGGGGAATCGAGTGTAAACGTTTTTCGGAAATACACCGTTCCCGCTGGGGCTTGTTGGGTTGGATTGCCTTCGGGAAACCAGATCCATTGGCACTGGTCAAAATCGGTGCGGAACGGCTGCTCGATCCATTGGGCCTGCCAATCGCCGGGCGAGAGCAGCCCGGTGCTCCAGCGCGCGGGCCGGCTCCAGGCGGAGCGAGCGTCGTCTTGATCCCATATCCGGACTTTCCAATAAAAATCCTGATTGGAAGCGGGTGTTTTCCCATTGTAAAGAATGTGGGTGGTTTGGCTGGACTGAACCTTCCCCGTATCCCAAAAATCCCCAATGTTCTGTTCGAGCAACGCCAGGGACGAGGCGATGACAATCTGGTAACTGTTTTGTTTCAAGCCTCTTTCTGTAGCGGTAATGGCTTCGGCTTCCCAACTCAGGCGGGGATGGAGGATATCGATCCCTAGAGGATTTTCCTTGTATTCACAGCGTAAATGGGCTGGAAACAAACTGCCTTCCTGAGGTTCTGCGCTGGCCATGAGCGATGTCATGCAAAAACAGACGAGCAAGCCAAGGGCGGCCTTATTCATGAGTCCACTTCTCCTTTCACGAAATCCGTTTTCTCCATTGTGAACCAAAACAGAGGGGAAGGGAAGCGGCAAAAGGGAGCGCCGGACATCTCCTTCCCCTTCCCTCCCCCCACGGGGGATGAAATATCAGATTGGGTTTTTTCAGAAGAAAAAACAGATTCGGTGTTACGAACATGATAATCGTGTGATATAATGATCGCGATTGACCGGCCACTCCGTGAATGGCATCCAATTCCTTGGGATTCCCATGTTGGGAGGCTTGTTTTTTTTGTCTAAATAACTATTATCTGCAAGCATAAACTTGATAATGTTATGTAAGCAAAACAGGAGAAGATTATGTCATTTTTGATTCGGAATAGCGTCCTTCCTATGCTTTTATTGTCTCTTTCTCTCTCCGCCTCTTCTGCGGAAGGAGACAATTGGCAACATCGCGACCATGTGCTGACATTGAACCATGATCATCTGCTGGGGGATTGGGGTGGACATCGCAGCGTCTTGGAAGAATGGGGGATCGAGTATGAGTTGGTGTATACCGGAGAGTTTTTTGGGTCTCTGAGTGGCGGGCTGGAAGAGGGGAATGATTACCTTGGTGCGTTGAGTTTCATGATGGGGCTCGATACCGAACAGGCTGGGTTATGGGCTGGCGGGGAGTTTTTCCTGCATGTGCAGTCCATCCACGGCAAAGGGATTACGGAGCGGTATGTGGGGGATTTCCAGTCTGTATCCAACTTCGATGCCCATGATTTTGTCCAAATCTCCGATTTTTGGTACAAGCATCACTTCATGGAGGACCGGCTTTGGGTGAAAGTGGGAAAGATGGAAGCCAATGACGATTTCGCTTTTGTGGATTACGGGGTGGAGTTTATCCATTCATCTCCTGGCTTGATCCCCACCATTCCTTTGCCGACGTTCCCGGATCAGGATTGGGGTGTGGTGGTTGGTTATGATACGCAGGATTGGTTTTCGATGAATGTCGGGGTCTTTCAGGGGGATCCCAATGGGGACCGTTCGCTTTCGCAAACCTTCGATTCTCTTGTTGGACCGATGGTCATGGCCGAACCGGCTTTTCATTACGATCTCTTCGCGCTCCCCGGCCATTTCCGTGTCGGCGCATGGTGGAATGGGGTGAACGGAGAGCAGTTCGACCGGCATGCGGCCAATCCGCCTTTATATCAGGACCGCTATGGATTCTATCTCACCATGGACCAGATGGTGTGGAAAGAAAATCCTCAGGATGAAGAGGATGAACAGGGGGTCGGTGTTGTTGGACAATATGGATTTACCCCTGAAGATCGCGGCGAAGCCACCTATTATGTTGGGGGCGGACTGCAATGGACTGGCGCCTTGCCGAGCCGCGATCAGGATGTGTGGGGTGTGGGGGTGTTTCAGGCGGGATTCAGCGAGGATGCCGGATTTGTGGATTCAGCGGAAACCGTCGTGGAAGTGTTTTACAAGTACCAGGCGCTGGGCTGGATGACGCTGAAGCCGGATTTCCAATATATCATCGATCCCGGCGGGATGGGGAACGGGGACGCGGTCGCGGTTGGGTTGCGTTGGGAAATGGTCTTTTGATTGCCGGGGACCGGGACAAGCGAAAAAAAGGGGCCTGCGGGCCCCTATGTGCTTTTTTTCTTCTCTTCTTTCTCTTTGAAAGCGAAGATTTCGATCTCATTGCCCACATAGCGATAGAGCGGTTTGGTGGTGGGCTGTTTGACGGTGAACGAATGCCCAAGGATGGTGATGATGGTGCCCGGCCACACTTTGTCCCGGGCGGCGATTCCCAGGTGCTCTTTTTTGGCGAGTTCTATCTGCTCCAGCAGGCTGCGGTTAGAGGCCTCCAACTGCTTGATTTGTGATTGAATTTGCAGGCCGCTGCGGATGATTTTCAGCCGCAGTTCGGCTTGTTCCTGGGTCAGTTTCCCCATATCCCGCAGTTTGTTGAGGGTTTGGGTGGCTTCGTGCAATTTTTTATAGTTGGCCAGCAACGAAACTTGCTGGTCTTCGATCGTCTTGCTTTTTTTGCGAAAAATTGAGACCTGCCGGCAGAGCTCGATCTGGGTTTTGACGCCCAGCTCCGAGCCGATGATGGTGGCAAGAATTTGCTCTTCCGCCGCGACATATCCCCCTTGGATGACTCCCTTGCTTTCATCCAAGATAATTTTTCCTTTGGCAATGACGGTGGATTGGGTGATCGGTCCGTTCACATAAATATTTCCATTGGCTTCCACTGTG
>JAVFAP010000582.1:0-3094 GCA_034002445.1 bacterium
TTTGGCGAAAGGCCGGTAGGAAGGGCCGACGGGCGGCCCTTCCGTGAGAGGCGTTGGCACAATCGGGGGTCATTTGGGGGTCATTTCATGTAGGGCAGGGACCAGGGTTCGCGGTATTGGACGGATAAAAGGGCGTTGGCCTCGGCGTCGTTGACGATGCGTTCGTTTCTTGGATCCCAGGCGATCTGGCGGTTGGCGCGCAGGGCGACGTTGCCCAGGTGGGCGACGGTGGTGACGAAGTGGCCCAGTTCCAGGTTTTCCACAGGCTGCTGCCGCGATTTGACGCAATCCAGGAAGTTGCGGACGTGCTGGGGCCGGCCATCACTGACGGCTTTGCCTTGGCGTGGTTCCATTCCAGAGTTCTTTTCGGGGATGATTTCCCAGCCATCGGAATCGAGGATCAGGGTGGCTTTGCTGCCGCTGAAGCAGAGGCCGTGGGGACGGCCGCCGATGCCTACACCGCCTTGCATCTGATGTTCCCAAATGAAGGTGTAGGAGGGGAAATCGTAGACGGTGCATTGGGTATCCGGAGTTTCGGTATTGTCCTCGACGACGAATTTGCCGCCGGTGCTGTATACACGCTGGGGATCCTCGGTGCCCATGGCCCATAAGCCGACGTTGATGAGGTGGACGCCCCAATCGGTCATCAGGCCGCCGGCGTAGTCCCAGTACCAGCGGAAGTTAAAGTGGAAGCGGTTGGGATTGAAGGGGCGTTTGGGGGCTGGTCCAAGCCACATGTCATAATCGACGCCCGCCGGGGGATCCTGGTCGGGGGGATTGCCGATCCCGCCGATCCAATCCAGGTAGGCCCAGGCGCGAACCTGGCGGATTTTGCCGAGTTCGCCGGATTGGACGATGCCCGCCGCTTCCGCGAAATGCTCGGCGCTGCGCCACTGGGTCCCCATCTGCGCGATTCGTTTATTTTCCTGGACCGCGGTCAGCATGGCGCGGCTTTCGGCGACGGAAACGGAGAGAGGTTTTTCCACATAGACATCCTTCCCCGCCTGGCAGCCGAGGACCGTGGGGAGGGCATGCCAGTGATCGGGAGTGCAGACCAGGACGGCGTCGACATCCTTGCGATCCAGCACTTGGCGGAAATCCTTGACTGTGTCCGGAGCGGCGTCACGGTAGCGGCCGCATTCGGCCACGCCATTGGTGATGCGGGCGTCATCGATATCGCAGATGATGGGGCAATCCACATCATCATAGCGCAAGAAGGTGGCGAGGTCGCCGCAACCCATGCCGCCGGAACCGATGAGGCCGATGCGGATTTTTTCGTTGGGACTGACGGCTTTCGCGCCCTGGCTGGAAGCGAGAATCAACCCACTAAAGAGGGGGATGGTTAAACTGGTTTTTTTTATGAATGTTCTGCGGTTTTGAGTTGCCATACCTAATGTTCTCCTGGTGAAATAATCCAGACGCCACGTTCCTGCGAGCGCGGTGATCGTGGAAAGCCTATCTTAAGGCAGAGTGAAGCGGGACGGAATGGGTATGGCGTGGGGAACGGAGGGAGAATCAGAAAGGGGCCCGTTTGGGCCCCTGGAGATTATGGCGTGTTGGATTGTTCTGGCTCTCCGATCAATTGGGGCAGAAGGCCGGAGATATAGTCGAAAGCGGAGTACAGAGTGACTACGGTGGCCACGCTGAGCAGGATATTGGAGATGAGATACATGTATTCCGCCAAGGGGGTGACGAACACCGCGACAATCCGCAAGACAAGAATCAGGATGATCACCACGGCTTGGACCACGGCTTTGATCTTGCCGCTCCAGCGCGCGGCCAGGACGATACCCCGGTAAGCGCAGACGGTTCGCAGGGTGGCGATGATGGAATCGCGGTAGAGAATGGGGAGAACCAGCATCAGGGAGACCTGGTGAACGTAGGCCAGGGAAAGAAACATGGTATCGCGGTAAATGCTGTCCGCTAGGGGATCCAGGATTTTGCCGAGGTCGGTCACTTCGCCCCGTTTGCGTGCCATGTAGCCGTCAAAGAGATCGGTCAACTCCGAGATACACACCATGCCCAAGACGACAAATCGGGTGACGGGTGAATCGTAGATGAACAACAGGGCGATCACCGGGCTGAGCAGCAGCCGGATCGAGGTCAGAATATTGGGTATATTGAGATGCGCGTTCATCGCTTTGGAATCGTTCATTCTAGTAATTATTTTGTCCCATTCAGTCCGCTGGAAAGTTTGGCCGCCATGGATCCGTAGTGGATAATCGCAGCGATGGTGGCGGCGGCGGTGATAAATTCCAGCAAAATGCTGTGGAAGCCCTGGGGGAACATGACCACTGTGAAGACGGTGAAAAACTGCAGCGCGGTCGCCACTTTTCCCAGCAGGGAGGGATTCACCTCGATCTTGTCGTACAGGATGACCATCAACCACCAGCCAATGCTGACAAAAATATCCTTGGCCACCACAATGATGGTCAGCCAGGCCGAGACTTTATCAAACGCCGCCAGGAGGACGAAGGAGGCCGTAACAAACAACTTGTCCGCGACGGGGTCGAGGATACTGCCGAGGGAGGTAATTTCCTGCCAGCGGCGGGCCAGGTAGCCATCCAGAAAGTCGGTGATCATGATCACGGCGAACACGATCCGGGCATACCATAGCATAGCGGTGGTTCCGATCAGATAGTAGTACATGAAGAGAAAAAAGACCGGAACCAGCAGAAGCCGCAGCATGGAAAGAAAGTTAGGGATATTGAATGACATGCGTTTTTTCGTCACACCAAAAAGAATCCCGCTCAGCGCCGCGGATCATCGTTTTGAATTCAATAGAATCAAGGGTAAGTATTACTCGAACCGCCTGAACTTGGAACCCCGGCCTCTTGTTTTTTTAGAAAGAGAGCGATTCGGGGGCAGGGGCTCGGGAGAGGAGGGGACTGGATGAGAAAAATTGCGACTTTCCATGGGATGAGAGGGCTCTTCCGCCTTGATTTTCTCGTTACGGACCAGCATCCTATATCGTTACAGGGTAGATCAATCACTCTTCCCGAAGCGATGGTGGTTTTTATGTCCGTTGAGCAAATGTTAAAGAAAACATTTCCCGCATTGCCGTTTTATTTTGGCTGTATTGCCAAAATAAAAC
>JAVFAP010000583.1:0-3094 GCA_034002445.1 bacterium
GCCTGTTCGATCGTATCCACAATCAGAATCGAGTCCAACAGGCGCTCTTTCAGCGAGGTCAAGCCGTTCTCACATTGCACCACCGCCGCGGCCCGCTTGAAGGGGCTAAGGGCCGCCGGGAGCGCGACCGGGGCCGGGGCTTGGCCCATCGGACCGAGCGGCAAAAAGGCCACCCGCCCCTTCTTCTGCTCCCGCAGCCGCTCGATGGCCTCGATGACGGCCGCGTCGCTGTCGGCCAGGACCGATTGCAGTTTGCTGGAGAGCGCGGCGTCGATCGCCCGCTCATACCCCTTCGCGACCTGAATCTTCTCCGCCAGCGAGCCCAGCAGATCCGGCATCTTATTTTTGGGATCGCGGAGCAAGAAACGGACCCCTTCATCAAAACCCGCCAGGTTGGCTTGCAACTGGGTCAGCGATTCCCAGCGCGAATGCGCCTGTTGCCATTGCCGTTCACACTGCTGCAAGGCGGCCCGGGTTTCGGCCTCGTTGCGCTGCAGTTCTTTGAGGAGGGCCGTGGTCTGTTCCAATTGCCGCTGCAACTCCTGCACCAGGCAGTCGAGTTCATCCCCCTCTTTCTGGAGTTCTTCCTTGCGGGTGCGGTGGGCTTCCAGATCCTTGCGGATCTGCTCACGCTCTTGATTGAGCTTGTTGAGGCGGTTGGTATAAAACTCCCGGTCCCGTTCCCATAGGCGCAGGTGGTTTTTTTGATCGGTAATCTCTTGTTCCAGGTTTAAAAACACCTTGCGGCGTTTTTCACTCTCCGTCTCGACTTGTTCGAATTCCTCACTGATGCGCCGTTGCTCTTCCGCCAGTTCATCCAAAATTTGGACCAGCGCCTCCGATTCCTGGGCCAGGGTTTCGATCAGTTCTTCATTGACGATAATCCGTTCCCGTTCCTCTTCCGAACGCAGCCCGTCTTGCTCGCATTCCTCATTCAACCGAATTTTTAATTGGTTGTATTCCGCCATGCGTTCGCTGAGGTTTTTCAGCTGGCTTTCCATCTGCTCCAGGCGGGCGTTGGAAGAAGCCCAGGTGTCGCGTTGCTGGCGGTTGACTGCGTCCTGCTCCTCCATCTGTTCGGTAATGACTTTTTTACGCTCCCGAATCTCCTTGATTTCCCCTTCCAACGCCGCGATCCGTTCCGCCAGCCCCTGGATTTGGATATTGAGCTCTTCCAGCGTCGTCTTGATTTTTGAACCCGAGCGGATATGCAGGGCGTAATCGACCTCCAGCAGATCGATCCGGTACTTGCGCGCCAGGTTGGCTTGCCGGGCCTGGCGTTCCAGCGAGCGCTTCTGCCGCTGCAGTTCGCTGAGGATATCGTTGAGCCGGGTCAGGTCCTGCTCGGTGCGGTCCAGTTTGCGCAGGGCCTCGCTTTTCCGGTTGAGGAAGCGGGATACTCCGGCCGCTTCTTCCAGGATCAGGCGCCGTTCTGTCGGCTTGGCATTGACGATCATGTCCACCCGGCCCTGCTCCATCAGCGAGTAGGAACTGGTGCCGATGCCCGAATCCAGAAAAAGATCGGTCACATCCTTCAAACGGCACTTGGACTTATTAATCAGGTATTCGCTATCCCCGCTGCGGTACAGGCGGCGGGTGATCAGCACTTCCCGGTAGGAGATGGGTAAAAAATCATCGGTGTTATCAAACAGCAAGGACACTTCGGCCATCCCTTCGGCGGGACGGGACGCGGTACCATTGAAAATCAAATCCAGCATCTGCGTGCCACGCAGGCGGCGGGCGTTTTGCTCGCCCAACACCCAGCGGATCGCGTCGGATACGTTAGATTTTCCACACCCATTGGGGCCAATGATTCCTGTGACCCCCTTGTCGAATTCCACCTCAACCTTGTTGGCAAAGGACTTGAAGCCCGAAATTGTCAATTTTCTCAGGTGCATAGTGGTGAACCTTTTTTTGGCGCGCCAGAAGATTCTCCCGGCTTTGCCCGTGATCTTCAAATCAAAAAAAGCGGCGATCCCAGCAATGGATCTGCCAATGGCGCTTACTATATCCCCCCTCCCCAGCCCTGTCAACATAGAAAAACAGTATCAAGTGGTCTTCTAACAGCATATCCACAACATGTGGTGCCGTGTTTCATTTGGTTTAATTCTTGAAATCCTTTCACTTAGTCTGGTTTCATCAGAAAACTATTCACAACAAAAAATAAATTATGTGGATTGGCGATGGAGGAAACACAAGATGTAGGGGTGCAGCGCAAGCACCTAGGAGCCGAACTCCGCTGCTTTCCATCCATGGTGATGCAAAAGGGCAGGAGATAGAAGGGTGGGCTGCGGTTTGGCCCCCCCCCTTATGGTGACGTATCCAGCCACGTCTTGCTTGTTTTTATGCTAAGCCCGGGTGCGCTAAAATGATAATGCCGATCTTTCCCCCCGAATTATGTTGACTTTCGTGACGGCTTTATTATATAGTCTTAATAAGTGATTTTTTTTATCCATGCGAGGGATTTTGTACTTTGCTCGGTAAGGGTGGAACTCGATAACAACCAGGAGCAAGGAGAAAACCATGAAACTCCAGCAATTAATCCATGCCATGCCCCGGTCTCTATGGATCGGGGGGCTCGTCTTGCTTTGCCTCGTTCTGTTCAACGGGCAAGGTGGGGCGATGGTCCTGACGGACGAGATGAAAATGCCACTGCCAGAACGGCTGGATCAGGCCCGGGCGCGGGTCCAGCAGGGGGCGGTGGGAGACGAACTCACCCGGGCCTTGGCCGATGTGGTCCGCTTTACCCTAGCGGAAGAGCGTACCGCCACCATCGCGGCACTGACGGATTTGGCCGCCCAGGCGCCTGAGGGCAGCCCCCGATGGCAAGCGCTGCAGCTGGCCAAGGGGACTCTGCTCCTCTACGCGGGGATGAAGCCCGAGGGCCACGACCTCTTCGAAATAGCCCTGACCTCACACTGGTCTGGTGCCTATGAGGCCTATACCCAGGCCCTCCGCGACACCAACCAGTGGGAAGAAGCACTGTGGATGGAATACCAGCGCTGCATCGGGGCTGCCCCGTTTACGGCGTATCGAACCGCCGAGACCAGTAAGCTCGATTTCTGCAACGCCATGTTCCAGTTCAAGGCGCGGC
>JAVFAP010000584.1:0-3090 GCA_034002445.1 bacterium
ACTGGCCTCGTCTTGAAATTGTACCGGAACGAATACGGGCAAATCCCGGTTGCGGTGAGCAATGTGCCCCGCCCGCTGGATGCCGCCGCCGCACTCGATGAAGCCCAAGCGGTCCTGACCGTTTCCATCGTGAACCCCACCGAGAAGCCCGTATCCTGGTCTCCTTCCCTCACGGGCAAAAACTTGGCGGGCGAAGGCACCTGCTGGACGATTGGTGGCACGGATAAACTCGCGCACAATGTGCCGGGGCAAGAACCGCAAGTGCGAATTGTCGAAGAAAAAATCAAGGCGGATGCGGATGAATATGTAGTACCACCCATGAGTCTCTCGTTATACAAATTCGCACTGAAATAATCCCTATCCCCCATGCTTCATCCAAAAGCCTACGGCCACCCGCCGTGGGCTTTTTTACTAAGCAGGAGGATGTGGGCTATACAACAGCCCGCGGTTGGTTCTATAGTAAATGGCGGGATGCAACGACAGGGATTCAATCCGCTAGTTGATCACCAAAAACAATGAACTTTTCTTCTGGGATCGTGGGATGAATCGCAAGGAGTGGAATAGCAATCGCAGGCAATGGCTGCTGGGGGCGGCGGGCAGCGCGCTGACCTTGGCGGGTTGCCATCGTGAAGCCCCCTCGGATTCTGCTGGGCCCTCCGCTTCTTCTCCGGTCAATCTTCTCTTTATCGTTGCCGATACCTTCCGCTATGACTATCTGGGCTGCCATGGCCTCACCCCGATTCATACACCCCATCTGGATCAACTCGCGGCGGACAGCGTGTCGTTTACTCAATGTTATGCCGATGGCTTACCCACCATTCCCGCCCGCCGTGTATTCATGACCGGTTGCAGCGTTCTGCCCGATAGCGAATGGATTCCATTGCGCCCGGAAGACCTGACCCTTGCGGAAATCCTCAGCCCCCGGGGATACCAGACCGGCATCATCTCGGATGTGTATCATTATTTCCTCCCCGGCATGAATTTCCATCGGGGGTTCCGTTCCTTTGAGTGGATTCGGGGGCAGGAAGATGACCTGTGGAAAGCCAGTCCCCGCGACCCGGAGAGTAAAAATAGGATCCCTGCCCACCATTGGACCGAGCGCTACCACAACACTATTGTGCAATACCTCCGCAATACTCGGCACTGGCGGAGCGAAGAAGATTATTTTTGCCATCGATCCAGCCAGGCTGCCATTCGCTGGCTGCGGGAACGGCAGGCGGATCAGCCGTTCTTTTTGCACTTGGATCTCTATGATCCTCACGAGCCCTGGGACGCGCCGCCCCGCTTTCAACGCATGGTCCGAACCCACTTTCCCTTGAAGCGCTACCTCTTCGGGTATGGGATCAACTGGAAGGATATCCGACCTGAGGATATCCCCATTCTCCGGGATCTCTATGCCGCCGAAATCCTCTTCGTTGATCATTGCCTTGGCTCCCTCTTCCAGTATCTGCGCGAGGCGGGGCTCTACGAGAATACCGTCGTGGTGTTTACCAGCGATCACGGCACCCACTTGGGCGAAGATGGCTGTGTGCAAAAGCGGCCTGGGTTTCTCAATTCCTGTCTGACGCAATTGCCGCTCTTGATCCGCCATCCCGATCCCCGCTATGCGGGCAAGCGAATCGATGCGCTGGTCAGCGCGATGGATATTGCCCCGACTCTCTTACAATTGCTGCATATCCCACCGCCTCCGGCCATGGAAGGCTTGAACCTCTGGCCCTTGGTGGAAGAACAAACCACTTCGGTTCGCGAAGAACTCTTTACCGCCTTTTTTTCGTTTGCCGCGGTCCGCACCCGGCAATGGCACTATTTTCAACATTATAAAGAACAGGATCCGGGGCATGGGCCCTGTCTATATGATCTGTCAGCAGATGGCGAGGAACAATGGAATGTCTACACCAAGCACCCCTCTGTGGTTCGGGACTTGCGCTCCCGCTTGCAGCAACGCTTCCAGGTGCCACTGCCATAAATGGGAATGAATGATGAATGGGTTTGATTCACACCAAATACGACGGCTAACCAATCAGAAATTATTCGAACAAGGGGATTCATTCCAAGGGAATATGCCCCTCTGCTTGCGTTTTTCCCTTATGGAAGATTGCAACTTGCATTGCACCATGTGTCAGCGGGCCGCGCTGCCCTCGCCCTGCCGGGAGGCACTGGGCCACGCGGTGCTGGACTTTTCTCTTTACGAAACCATTGCGGCGGAGGCGTTTCTCTATGCGCAGAAAGTATCGTTTGAAATCGCCGGCGAACCCACCCTGCATCCCCGCTTCAAGGATATTCTGGCCCTGGCCCAAGATGCTGGCGTGCAGGTGGAGGTATGGAGCAACGGCTCAACCTTGAGCGAACCCCTAGTAGGACAGGCGATACGGGACCACTGTGATCTCTTGGTTCTCTCGGTCGACACCCTAGATCAGGCAACGCTGGAATCGATTCGGGTGGGGCTGGATAGCCACGCCCTGATCCACTCCATCCGCGATCTGAAAACGGCGGCCGCCGCCAGACCGCCAGAGCGGCCCTTGCGCTTGACCATCAACGCGACCTTGATGAAACAGACCATCGCCCACCTCCCCGCGCTGGTTCGCGAAGCCAAGGCCTTGGGGATCGATGAAATTGTCGCGGGCCACATTGGCTTCTTTGAAAGCACCCCTGCGGATGAATCCCTCTTCCTGCATAAAAATCTGTGCAACTACTATCTAGAGCAGGCAAACGCCGTTGCGAAGCAAGTGGGGATGACCGTCTCGCTGCCTCCTCTTTTTGTAGAAGGAAAAAGTTCTGCCGATCTCTCTTTGTTTCGCTGTGCCTGGGTCAATCATACCGCCATCCTGCTCGCCGATGGCACGGTGATCCCTTGCTGCCATGCGGCGGCGCGCTTCCGATTGCCGATGGGCAATGTGCGCCAGGCTCCCCTGGCCGATATCTGGTACGGCCCCAAGTACATGCTGCTCCGCCAAACCCTGGAACACCATGCCTACATGCCCTGCTGCCATGATTGTGTGCAAAACAATCCCTTCATGGATGTAAGGCAATCGTGGTCGCTGGAGTCCTTCTGGAAGGAGCACCCCTTTCCCCTGGAAGATCCACGTTGGC
>JAVFAP010000585.1:0-3089 GCA_034002445.1 bacterium
TTCGATTTCGGCCTTGAGCCGGCCCCAGTCCAAAGGCGTATCGTGGATGACGCTGACGGTGGAGTAGTTAGGATCGCGGCAGAGGGCGTAGTCGCCCGCCATCTCGGTCTGGGCCCGGGGGGCGAAGGGGTCGAAATCCAGGTCGCGGAACGTGGTGGGGATGATTTCTGCGCGGGGATTGATCCGCCGCACCTGCTGCTCGGTCTGCTCGACAAAGGCGGGCTCGTAGAGATCGGTTTTGTTGATCAGGACAAGGGCGCTGGATTCGACCTGGCGAATGATGTTGGGCAGGGTGTGGATTAATTTCAAGAAACTGCCCGGTTCGACAAGAGTCACAATCTGCTGTAAGCCATAGCGATGATCCAGCTTTGTTTCGTGGAGAAGTTGCTGGATGACGTTGGGGTCCGCCACGCCGCTGCCTTCGATGATCACACCTTCGGGGGCCTGGGCGGAGGTGCCGAAATGGGTCTCGATCGCCTGCAGGGCGCGGACGAAATCGCCGACCAGGCAACGGCAGAAGATGCTGCCGCCCGCGATCGACACCAACTGTTCCGGGGGGATCGCCAGGCGCTGGCCATCGATATCGATTGGCGAGAACTCGTTGACCAGGTAGACGAATTTTCTCTCGCGGTACCGCTGCACGATTTTTGACAGCAAGGTTGTTTTTCCACTACCCAAAAAACCTGTGACCAGACATACAGGAATCATGATGCACTCATTTCTTTCTTTTGAACAGCGCGAGTCTGGATGGCCTCGAACAGAACGTTCTGATCGGGCAGGATGGAGACGAAACGAGCGTGCCCATCGATACAGATGGTGGGAATGTTGCGCACCCCCAATTTGGTCATCACCCCCAGGCCCTCGCGGGTCTTGATTTTGTGTTCGGTTATCACCACCGGGCTGTCCAGGCGGGCCGCCGCCTGGCGGGCGGCTTCCAGCATGTACTGGCATGGCGCGCAGCTGGTGGAATCGAGTGTGATGATATCCACATGCACCGCCGGTTCCTTATTATAATCGGGAAGCGCGATCTCTTCAAACAGATCTTGCTGCTGGAGGGAGATGGTGCGTTCGGCGATTTCGCGCTGATACTCATCCAGCAGCATGGTGGCCACCGCTTGCAGGTTGCGTTCGGGGACACCCCAGGGGATATCGCAGCCCGGGGAGAGGACAAAGCCCACGCTGCCGCCCGCCGCCTTGATGCAGCGGATGGCATCCAGTTTGCAGTCTTCCTCGCTGCCCAACAGCAGGGAAACGGTCAGTTTCAGATTGCCGCCGATCGATTTTTGATAGCGCTCACCCAGTTCCTTGAGGTGTTCCAGGGAGATATTCTCGTCGATGGAGATATTGTCGCAGCGGGTTTGGGCCATCGCCTCCAGGTTGCGGGTGGCGTCGCCACAAACGAAGAGCGAGGCCAGGCCCTGTTGGGCGTGGATGTGATCAAACACCTGGTTGAGGTAGGGTGTGACAAAGGTTTGGAAATGGGCCGTGGAGATCTGGCTGGTCATGGGATCGACGACGGCGATGACATCGGCGCCGTGGTCCAGATAGGCCGCGGCCGCGCGCTGGCCCACCTCGGCGCAATAGGTCAGCACCGATTTGACGTAATCTTCGCGGTCAAACATATCCAAAAACAGATTGTTGCCCATCAGGTGCAGCGCCAGGGTGAAGGGGCCCGTGATCAAGCCATAGAAGGCGACATGCTCGCCATAGTCTTGGCGCAGGCGGTCCAGGGCGGAGAGGATCAGCGGGAAGCGGCCCTTGGCGGGATCGAAGGGTGGCAGGGCGTCCAGGGCACCGCCATCCAGGGGATGGGTAACCACCGAGGGCGGGCTTTCGCCAGACCAGCGCAATTCGCAGCCCAAAATTTCAGCTTCCACTTGCAAGTCAAAGACAACGGGGATGCCGTCGGGTTTATAGAGTTCGATCGCGCGGCCAATCCCCGCGGCGATCTGGTCCCTGGATTGCAAGTACGCATCCGCCGCCACGCCAAGCAACTGGCCGCCATGGATCCCGACAAAGGGCACCCAGGCGGGGCGGGGCGTGCGTTCCCTGCGCAGGGCGCGTAGCAAAAGTTCTTTTCCATTCACGGCAAAACCTCTTTCTAGCCTGTCCAGCCGATTGATATGGTGCCATCTTAGGCGGGGAGTTCAGCCTGGTGAAGAGACCGAACCAGATCATTGGATTGAATAACCAATTTTCTCCACTCCAGCCGCAGGATAAAGAAAAATCGTGAGGGATTGCCACGCTGGACTATAGCGTAAGCCCGTATTTTTCATTATGATTTTGGCAGCAGTGGAAAAGGAGGAGTGAAGTCATGGCACGGCAAGGGCGCAAGCCAAAAGATTCCTTACTCATACAAGAAGATTTTTTTGGGAAAAGCAAGAATGTCTTTGAGTTTCAATACTTTGAGACGCCGGACCATCTGGCAGGCTGGAACCCCAGCATGGACATCTTCGAGACCGAAAAGAAGATCTACATCTTAATCGAGGCGGCCGGCTTGCAGGAAGAGACGGTCAATCTGCATTCGGTCGATAACCGGCTGGTGGTCAGTGGGGAACGCACGCTGGATATTCCCGAGGCGATCCTGCATTATCATCAGTTGGAAATTCAGTTCATGCCGTTCCAAAAAACGATTATCCTGCCCGGCATGATCGATGCGGATAAGGTGGAAGCCACCTACCGCAATGGGATGCTGTATATTTGTGTCGCCAAACGGCACTTGAAATAGGGAGAGGCACATGGCGGATTTCATGCAAACCAAGACCGAGGATATACCAACCCCTGAATGGCTGCCGGTGGTATGCCTCAACAACGCCGTCTTGTTTCCGGGCGCGACCGCACCGATCGCCGTCACCAGCGAAGACGCCAACCAGGCCATCGAGATCGCGGTGCGGGGGAATCGCCTCTTCGCCGCCGTCGCCATCCGTGAACCAGAAGAAGATTTTGACAATTATAGTCACTTGTACAGTGTGGGGACCATCGCCTTTGTGATGCGCATGATGCGGGGGGCGGAGGATATGACACAACTGGTGGTGCGGGGGGTACGGAAAAGGAATATTTTGGAGTTGGAAATACGGGATGATGTACCC
>JAVFAP010000586.1:0-3086 GCA_034002445.1 bacterium
GGGTGCAGCCCCGCTCGGGGTGGATCGAGCAGCAGGGTATCATATTCGAAAAACGTGTCCGGCATGATCGTCTCGGCCTCCATGCAGACAAACTCGGCGTTACAGCCTTCGCCATGCCGCTTGGCCATTAGGATGGCTTCCGGCACCACCTCGATCCCCAGCACCTTTTCGCATCGGTCCGCCAGCAAGACCGAAAACATCCCGATCCCGCAGTACAAATCCACCAAGCGGCGGCCCGCCTGGGGATACCGCTCCAAGAGAGAGCGAACGTGTTCCACCATGGCTTCCGCCACGGCGGGGTTGGGCTGAAAGAAACTCCGCGGCCCAATCCAGAACTCCTTGCCTAAAATCATCTCCCGATAGGTGGGCTCGCCCCACAAATGCAGGGGTTCCCCCTCGGAAAGATCGTTATCCAGATTGTCGTTGACCAGGTGGTAGACGCTGCGCACCGGTTCCAAGCCCTCCCACAGGCGAGACGGCAATTCAAGGGGATCGCCGACAAAACTCAGCATCACCTCTCCTGTAAACACCCCCCGGCGGAGAATCAGGTAGCGCAGGCCCCGGTTGCCATATTTTTGATCGCGGAAAGGCAGCCCTTCCGCCTGCACCCGGCGGTTGACTTCAAACGCGATCTCCGCCGCCCAGGCCGGCAGCAGCCGGCATTCGTCCAACTTCTCCATTGCGTGCCAGGCCCCCCGGCGGCGCAGACCAAAATCCCCGGTATACCACCACAAAAAATCCATGCGGTTACGGTATTCATAAGGTGCGGAAGGGTGGACAGCAATCGCGCCGGGACACGGAATCTTGGCGTCCCACAGCAACCGTTCGATCTTCACCCGCTTGAGTTCCAGTTGCTTTTCATAGGCGATATGCTGCCAGATACACCCACCACAGCGGGTAAAGTGGCGGCAAGGCGGCTGCACCCGGTCGGGCGACGGCTCCAGAATTTGCACCAGTTCCCCATTCTTCCGCCGCAATTTTCTCGCTTCCACGGTTTCACCGGGGATTGTATAGGGGACAATCACCTCCCCGCCGGTGGTCGCCTCGCCCCGGCCATAGCCTTTTTTGTTGACTGTATGAATTGTCACGGTCCGGTAGACCGGTTCATCTTGTTTGGGAGAGTGTCGCATCGAGTCCCTTTCTCACTGATTCGTGGTTTGTTCCACATTTCCCCCAGGATCCGATGGAAAAACAGCCAGGGGCCGGGTGTTGCGATTTATTCAAACGCACTTCGTTGGTATCATCCTCTCTAAAATGGACTGTCACGGAGAGCCGATGCCCCCTTCCTCTGGGAAAAATAAACTGATTGCCTTGTTTGAGCACCGCACCGTCCAGGTATTCTTCACCACCCTGGCAGTGAGTTTATTTCTTTTTTTGGCCCTGAAAACCTGTATCAAAGCCCACCGCGCCGCAGGCTATGATTTCCACAGTTACCTGGTCGCGGCCAAAACCATCTGGCACGGGCACAGCCCCTATGTGAACCTCCGCGAATTCCCCTACCTCTACCCTCTCTTCCTGGGGTTTATCCTCATCCCCATGACAGGGTTGTCCTACAGCCTGGCGTGTGCGCTTTGGCTGCTCTTCAACTATCTCGCCCTGGGGCATCTCCTCAAACGATTATGCGCTTGGATCACGCCCCATGCGGATTTGAACGGTAAACGGGTCTGGGCCGGCGTCCATTGCGCCATATGGCTGCTGATCCCCGCGCTGCAAAACGATTTTTACAACGGGCAGGTCAACCTCATTGTCCTCTGGTTATGTGCCCTGTTTTTTCACGCTTACGCGAGGGACAACAAAAATCTGGGGTCCCTTTGTCTGGCTATCGCCATCGCCATCAAACTCTACCCGGCGATGTTTTTATTTTTTCTGTTGATTCGCGGGGAATATCGGGTTTTCCTGCAAACCGTGGTGTTCAGCGCCGTGCTGTGCCTCATCCCAGGCATCTTGATCGGCTCCTCCATCTTCCCCATCTATCAAAACTACCTTTATGAGATGGTGGTGCATCAGTTTCAAGGAATCTTGGGAGACGAGGCTTTTCGGATCAAATTAAGTGTGCCGGGGATCCTCTTCCATTATCTCCCTTCCCAACCCCGGCCGCTGTGGCTGCACCTCTTGCTTTGCGCCCCCGTCTTCGCCCTGCTCATCCCCGCCATCCGCGCCTATCGACCAGACCGCGGCCTGGCCCTCTTCAGTGTGCTGTGTATCGGGATTCTGCTGGTACAGCCCATCTCCGAGATGCACCACCTGGTGCTGCTGATCCCGGCGGCGATGCTCTTCATCCTCCGCATGTTGGACCGGTCCGATGCGTTTTTTGATCACCGTTTCGTGGCACTCTCCCTTTTTTCCTTCTTTTTTTACACGGGCAGAGCCAATAAACCCGGTCCGCTTCTTTTTATGGCGGTAGTGGTCCTCTTTGTCGCGGTCCTATGGGAAATCCGCAAACAGGAGGATAATCCCAGGCAAAAAGCAGAATGATGACAAACACAACGCCCTCTCCATATACCAAAGAACCCTGGCTGCTCCTCACGGTTATACAAATTGCCGTGCTGTATTTCTTTTTGCCAGCGGGACGGTTTCATTTCACCATTTTTAATTATTCCATGTCCGCTGGCTACGATGCCTACAAGATGTTCTGTTACCCTCTGCTCACATGGATGTACTGGCGCGCGTATAACTGGCACAAGCCCTGGCCGTCCTCTCTCTTCGTCTTACCCTTCGCGGTCTTTGGCTGTGTCACCGTGTTTGTTTCTCTCGGCTCGCTGGATGGCTATGAATCCATCTCGGAATCCGCCGAGTTTCTTCTCTACGGCCTGTTTTTCCTGATGCTGCTGGACATCCCTTGGACCCGCACAACCCTGCGCTGGGTCGCGGGTGTATTCGTCCTCGGGCACGGCTACTTGGGGCTGCTGGCGCTTTCCCAGTTTGTTTCGACTTCCAGCATGGGGCATATCCGTGTCAACGGCAATTTCGACCACCCCAACGAGTTGGGGGTATATCTCGTCTTTAGCCTCGGCCTGCTCTTTTGGCTGGCGGCGCACGCCGCGAACGGTGGGAAAAAGCCGCGATCTACACCGCAATCGCCTTGG
>JAVFAP010000587.1:0-3084 GCA_034002445.1 bacterium
CCGGCTCATCCGCAAGCGGCGAAGTGAAAGCCATCGACCCTCGCGCGTTCTATGTGGGCCAGGTGTTGCGCACCTTTGCGGGAAATCCCACCGAGTCCCAGGAAATGAACCTCGCCAAACACATTGATTCCCAGCAACAATCCATTACCAGCCTGACCGGCGAACTGGCCTGGCGCTATGGCGAGGGCCTGGCCACGATCAATACCCCCAAAGCCCAAGGCGCGGCAGGCTTTCTGGGCCAGGCTGGGCGTATCGCCTTGAACGACATCCGTATGGATATCCAGAATGAATACGCCACCCTGCTGGCGATCGCCTTGGATGACAAACCGCTGCGCGACTCGGCCCGCATCCTAATCCAAACCATGACAGTGGAGCGCCCCTTTGGCTTTCGGGCGTCCAACGGCAAGGATGGGGTGATCGAGAATTTGGGCTCATATCCCTTCGGAGTAGAAAAGATCGATGGCACCCTGACCCTGCCCTGCCCCGAAGCCACCGCCCCCACAGTCATTGCCCTGGATGAAAACGGGTACGCCCTGGACACCCCCGTGCCCATCACCCACAACGCCGAAGAAAAGACCATCACCATCCAGCTTCCAGCCACCTCGGTCTATTGTCTCGTGCAACGGACCCAGCAAACCGCGGTGAATCTGCCCGAACCGTTGTGGTAAAGGCGATGGCTGGATCAGAAACGACAGTTAAAATTTTTAAAATTTGTAGGGTGATCTACATGAACAGCAAGGCAGAAACTGGTGCGTGGTCTGGTGGGCACCACACGCTGCGATCGCTGAAAGCCCACCCTCCGTCCATCAGAAAACAAAATGCTAGGGGCGACGCTGCGTTCGCCCCTAGCATTGTTTTATTTATCGCAATATGGAATATTTCTGATCGATTCACTGATAGATAAAATCGCCCTGGTCCACGCTCCAGTCCAGGCCAAAGAAGCCGGCGGCGCGGATTCCGGAAGCGTCGCCTTGGATGGATTTTTCATCCAGAACCACGCAGTCGGGATACCCGACGCCGGAAACAAAATAGGGGCAGCGGGTGGTGAGGCGCATCCCCACCAGGCCACTCCCACCAACCACCGCCACCGCGGCGGCATGGCTGTCACGGCGCGGCTGGATAAATAGGCATGCCAAACCGCCGCCCTCGATGCGCGTGGCTCCCACCTGCACAGCACCGGGCAGAATCTGCACCGGGCTCTCCTCTACCAACAGGGGCCAGGCGGCATTGGTCACCGCGTTGCCGTAGAGGATCACGCTGCGCTCTGGGAAGTCTTGCAAGGAAAACGCGGTGTCGGCAACCATATCCACCGCTCCGTTACCGCGATACCAGAAGGTTTCTGCATCAAAGCGAGCCTTGGCCAACGCCCACTCATTCTCTGCAGCGCTGCCCCGGGTGCCGTACACCAGCACGAAGCGATGGCGGAACGCGTTCTTGAACGGCCCATAGCGGTGCGGCCCTTTTTGGAATGGATCAAACGGCCCGCTGACACGCCACGTCTCGCCCTCGCGCTCCAAGAAGAGCGGCTGTCCCCCCGTGGGGACCGCGACATCCGCCATGACGGTGCCATCCAGTTCGATCCGTACAGGTTGGGCTGGATCAAGATGGGTCATGTCAAAAGATAACCTTTGTACGTTTTCCGTCGTTCCTTTGAAGCGCTGCAACCCTGGGTCCGAGCGAATCTCGATGGCCGAGGAGGCCAGACAAACCGTTTGTGCCAGGATCGATGCCCAGTAACAGGAAGAAGAAATCTCGGGGTTCATCGTCACAAACGAGACCTCCCGCACGCTCGCTGGCGCGGGAAGACTGCGGCGGGCGAAGAAATCGAAGAGAGGCGCCCAATCCACGCAATCGGCACCAGGTTCATCCGAGGCGTCCCACCAATGCCCCGCCCCAGGCTGCTCATAGAAGCGAAAATCGTGATGGAAGCCCTGAAGGTGCTCCACCATGGCACGAGCCTGTTCCACGGGAACGTTATCGTCCGCGTCGCCGTGGAGAATGTAGATCCCCTGCTGGCTGTAGTTGGTCCGCATTCCCAGGGTATCGCTGGATGCGTTGGCGCGGCGCAGCAGTGCCTCGACAGGGCTGGCGCTGTCCATATCATCCTTCCCCGCGTAGGACCAGAAACTGATCCACCCCGCGCTGGGCGCGATCGCGGCGAAGCGGTCTGGCCATGTCGCCCCCGCTTGCCAGGTGCCATGACCGCCCATCGAATGCCCGGTTAGGTAGGTGCGGCGTGGATCGGTCCCCCATTCGTTTTGCGCCAATTGCAGGACTTCAAGCGCGTCCCAGCGGCCCCAGTCTTCCCAATCGAAACCATAGGGCCGACGGTTGGTGGGGGCAACGATGGTGCACCAGGATTTGGGGCTATAGGCGTTCGCCTGCCCCACAGCCTCCACACTGGCCCCGTGCAGGGAGAGAACCAGCGCGGGCGGATCCACTGGGTCTGCTTGGGGGATGGCGGGCTGCACGGCATAATACTGCACGCTGCCATCGATATCGCTTACAAATGTAATCTTTCGGCTTTGGCCCGGTTGGCGAACCTCCAGAGGAAATTCAGCCCGGTCCAGTTCATGCAAGGCACCCGCTTCATCCCGCAACAGGCGGATCGTCAATCGGCTCAGGCCTGTTGCCGGAGCCCTACCCACCAGGGGAAAGTTTACCTTGCGGGTTCCCAGCGGCACCAACGGCGGCACAGGCACCAAGGTCACGCGCCCTTCCAAGCCAATCTCCAGATACAAATTGGTAGTAGGTGTTGTGGAAGCGTTGCCCACGATCACCGCGCCCCACGTATTCACCGGCTCTCCAGCCGGCAAATCGGGCAATGTGGGATCGGCGGGATTGAGAAAAGCGGGTGATTTTGGAGAGAGCAATTTCCCTTGAAACGAGCCCCGGCTGCACTGCACCAGCAGGTGATTGATCCCCGCGCGCAAGTGGACAGGAAGTAAAGTATAGTTGTAGCCGTAGGGGTCGCCGTAGCGGGGCTCGCCATTGATATAGGCCATACTATGCCCGGCGGCGTGCAGCAGCATGACCCGATCTACTGGCGATTCGACCGCAATATATTGATAGCCGCCCACATAG
>JAVFAP010000588.1:0-3080 GCA_034002445.1 bacterium
TAGTATCCCTGCAAGTAAAAGACCATTTTTTTGTTTGCGCCGGGGTATGGAGCGGTTACAAAAAAAAGCAGGGTTTCTTGAAATTCTTCATGCTGAATCAAAGCCATCTGGGCCACGAAGGGCCTTCCCGGAATGTGGATTTGTGCCCGTTCTTCTCCCGAATTCACATCCATCAAGACCAGCGAGGATTCCCGGTCCGCGGCATAACGACTTACCAGTAAGTCATCGCTCCCATCGAAATCGAAATCCAGAACTGTCACTGCCTGGATGATCTCATATCCAGACCGATCCTCGATCTGCATCAAAAATTTCTGTTGCTGGACGCTGAAAATCCGGTGCCACGCCGGTTCGCCTGCAGCTTGCTGGGTAAACAAAATATCAGAACTGCCATCTCCGTCATAATCCAGCAGCCCGGCCAGATGGATGATCCCGCCGGTTATGTTGGGGACCCGCATGTCCTGGGCGAAATAATCGATAACCCAGAGTTCCTGCCCATCGAGGCTGACACCCATGATTTCTGGATAGGAATCCCCATCCACATCCGCAGCCCGCAAATCGCTCAGATCCGTGGGGATCGGCCGGGAATCCTGCACCAAAAAATCGAGCGTATGGGATTTGAGGGGCTCGACAGGCAAAACGGATCGCCCAGCCAGGTCCCCATACAGATAGGGCCAATCCGGATACGCCCCAACGGGACAAAAAACCCAACTCAGACAAAACATGATCAAAAGAGCCGGTTTCATCAATCCCATCCCCAATCATTTCCCGTATTGGATGGCTTGGATGAAAAACAAAATAAGCCCAAACGATTCATTATCTCAAATTAGCGACCCTTCTTACCCTTCAAACAGGGTGGTAAGGGCACTCCTTTCTGTGTCTGCCCACGCAAGAAACCGGCGAGGCTTTGATATAGAGACGAACCAGAGAGAATTTTCGGTCAAAATATTACAAAAAATTGCAGTAACCAAATTCACGCTTGAAAATCCACCGTATTCTCATAATAAATCACGAAAGAATCATAAAATCAAGAGAGTTTGTCCCCATCAATCCATGGATCTGTTTTCTGGCACACCATTCGCCCCCATCGACGACAAAGAGGGAGAAAGGCCAAGGGTTGCCCGATCGTAGTTCTAATTTTAGTATAATTTTGTGTTTCTTTAAGGCAATCACCACGCGATTCTTCCAGGCCGAGAAAGGGCCCCCTGATGGATTGCAACAAAACAACGGCCTGTCTGGTATTTTTATATGCAGCGGGGTGGATCAGCCTCAGCGGCCCATTGTTTGGGTATGGGCAGAGTTGGCCGATGGTGGGAGCCAATCCACAGCAGAATGGGTACTATGAGGCAACAATCCCAGCCCAACCCGCGTCCCGTATTCATGCAGAGACGATTTCCCTGCCCTGGCAAACCTCCGGCGCGGATGGGCTGATCGGCGATGTGCTGGGTAATGGAAGGTATCAATGGATATCCTGTAAAGACACCGCCCCTTTCGAGATTCACCTATATGACCCGGCAACCAGTTCCTTTCAAGTGTTTCCCTTACTCCGTTCCTTACCCAGTGATGCCACAATCCGCGCATTTCAGTTGATTGACTACGACAATCTGTCCGGGCTGGACGTGCTTTGTTCCATTATCCCCAAGCAACCGAACGGAAACAAAAGCACATACTTCGTGTTCTCGCCCCAGTCCGGTCAGGTCCTTACCCAATTTCAAGGGATCACTGGCCAGGATCAGGATGGCGATGGCAACTGGAATGGATCCGAGCAGCCGGGAATCGCATTCCGGGCCACCTCGGGTTCTTGGAAATTGATGAGCCGGATCGGCGCGGGCCATGCGGATTACAAGCCTCGTGCGGTGACTTTTTATGACATGGCCACCGGGAAACTGGAATATCAATTCCATGTCGCCGCGTTGCCCCGAGGAATCTCGCTCACCCCTCTTCCCAGCGGAGATATCCAGATGCTCATCCCCCTGCATACCCCCGCTAATGTGATTCGGATCGATGGAATCCCCCAGGTGGATGAGCATGGCAAGGCGGTCTTTGTCAGTGAGATCGTGGGGGGGATCCAAACCAACGATTCAGAAGGGTATGTCTACTGTCTGCACTTTAACGATACCCTCCCTGCGGACCGCCAGTTCTCCCTCCGCTGGAGCCAGAAGATGGGTGAATTGCTTTCCGGATCGAGTTCCATCCTGCAAGACACTCAAGGCCGCCTGCTGGGGCTCTGCTCCTATGCCATGATTCGCGCCTGGGATCCTTTCAGTCCTGGACGCGTCCTAGTCTTTGACATGGGAACCGGTGGCATTGTGCAGTCCTATCAAGAAGGGGAGAAAATTTCGTATGAGACACTGCGTGCGGATCCCCATTCCGGGGCCATCTATGTCAAACTATTGGAAACGCCTTCCCTGTTGAAATTCGATTTGAATCAAAGCCTGCCGGTGGCGCGGCGGGATTTCGAAACAAACCCCTTGGTCACCTACAGCCTGGTCGGTCTCACGGATATGAACCGCGATCAGAGAACGGATGTTGTGGTGATGAAATCCTCTCCCCTCGGCTCGGAATTGCTGATCCTCGACTCGGATTTCCATACCCACGCCTCGGTCGCCATCCCGCTCCCCTTTTTTCAGGCCTCCATCGCGGACAGCGATCGGGATGGCTATCCCGAATGCTATGTGTTGGATCAGGTTGAGCGGAACAAACTCACCGTGGTAGAATATCAAGCACCCGTTGATGTATCGGACTGGCTCCAGTATGAAAGGACGACCGGCAAAGAGGATGCGTTCGCGATCTTCTGCGAATAATTTTCAGGGGGAGGAGGGGGAATTTTGCATTTTTTTTAATTTTTTTGACCGAAAATTCTGTTTTGTTCGTCTTATAGAGGAATGCTTCGCATTGGGAATTTGGGATTCCGCGGAATGCGCCACGATTCCTCAGGATTCAGAAGATGGCTGAGTGGCTGCTTGTTTCCTATCGCATGGGCTATATCGGCCCTTTTGGTTGAGATCAAACCGTTTAGCGGTTATTTCCCGATGAAGCCCGTTGGGGAGAATTCCAGGTTTTTCATGGCCCCCCTGTGGGCA
>JAVFAP010000589.1:0-3079 GCA_034002445.1 bacterium
GCCCATGTGGTAGAAATCACCCATCATCTGAACGAAGGGATGATTGACTTCGCCGCAGATTTTGGCCGCGTCGGCGAGTTGGCGGATGTACCAGGTTTCACCCCGGGTCAGCGGTTCCAGCAGCAGCGGGCAGTTGGCTTTTTCGGCAACGGGCGCCATTTCGTTGAGGAACTCGATCAATTCATAGCGCAGGCCGACGTAACTCATGCGGGACTGGCCGTTGAAAGCGGGGACGTAGATGAGACCGGTGGAGCCCAGCGCGCCAGCCGCTTGCAGGATGACGGTCATGGAATCCTTGGCTTTCTTGCGTTCGGCGGGATCGTGAGAGCAGGGAGCTCCTGCAAACCCGGCGCAGATGGCACTGATCTTGATATTGCGGCTTTCGAGGGCTTTCTGGAACTCTTCCACCCGGTTTTCCAAACCGCCACCCCAGGGTTCCAAGCCAACCACCCCGTGTTTTTCCATCCAATCCAGTTTTTCACTCATGGCGCCAGCTGGATCCTTTTTGGCGTCGGTCTTGGTGGGGACGATCCCTTCCTGGAAGGAGAGGTTAAACACTCCTTCTTTCCCGGTCTGGTTTTTTTCCATCTTCGCGGCCGCGGTTTGGGGTTGGGTCATCAGAGCCGCGCCCGCCATGGCGGTGCTGGCTAAAAATAATCGGCGTTTCATCTCTGCATCTCCCTAGGCATTCGGTTTGGTCAACCATAATGGTTTTTGATGTGCAAACCTTAGCAGGGATTGGGCGGGAAGAAAAGGATTCTGAAAAGTACCGTGAGGCCTGGTTGAAAAATCCCCTAGGCAAAAGCGGGGGGATGGTGTATAGGTGGAGGCAAACTTGATGCCGCATGGAGGATCGATTGATGAAGAAGATAGGACTTGCCTTATGTCTTGTTAGTGCCGTTTTGGTCCCTGGCCTGGGATGGGCGCAGCCGGCTGCAAGCCCCGAAGAAGCGGGGATTGTGGCGATCACCGGGGATGTTGCCCCCTGGCGTTCGTTTGGCTATGACGTGGTCAATTTTGATAATGTCTGGATTCTCGGGTTGAATAACGGATCCTTTGTTGCCTTCAAGCGGGGGATGACCATGGATAAAGCGGGCGAACTGGGCGGGACGGAATTTTTGCTTTTCGGGCCGGATGGCGCGCTGATCACGTCCCAGCCGATCCGAGGCAGTTTCAACAAGGATGGCAAACCCACTCCGTATGTCGATTATGCCGGGACCGGGCTTTCCTGGGGCGGGTTTACCCTGGGGGCGGCGGCGGACCGGGCTCGTGGTACCGGGTTTGTCGTTCATAACCTGGGCGAGAACGCGGAGACGTTCGGGCTGGATTACGCGGATGAAGTGGGCGATGACGCCTATTCGATGGTGCAACTCTTTGACAATGCCGGCAATCCTCAGGGGCATCATTACAACGCCTTCGGCGCGTTGACCGGTGAGCCGGGCGACTACCGCGATATTGGCGCGATCCTTCTGAGCAATGGCGATCTTGTCGCGCTGGGTGAAAACCGGCAGCAGTTCGATCCCCTGCTGGAATCGGTGGGCGCGTCCGCGACCGAGGTGGTGATGGCGGTGATTCTGGGCCCCGATGGGACGGTGCGAAAGGCGCCGTTTGTCGTTCATACCGGCGAAGATGGCCAGTACCTGGGAGGCAGCACTGGTGCGGTCTTCCAGAATATGACCGCTTTTGAAGGCGGATTTGTGATCGACTACAGTGCGGGGATCCGCTGGTACGGCAATGACGGGACTCCGCTGACCCCGGTGCAGCCCGATCATGCCGAACTCGCGGGCTTGGAGATGTTCCCCGATTTCTTCGGCTATACCCTGAGTGCCAACACCGGCGGTCGGGGCGACAACATGGCTTTGGCCAGCAATGGCAAGGATCTGGTGGTGAAGAGCGCGAAGATCGAAGCTGGGCAAGAAGCCGCCGGGATTCTGATCTACTACAATACTGACGGAACAGTCAAGCATTGGGTGCGTTTTGATGATGTGGATCTGGACGCGGAACCACCCCAGGTGGATCGGACCTTCTGCGATATGGATACCCGGGGCAATGTCTTTGTCGTCTGGGAAGACAAGCGCTTCGGCGGCTTGCAGGATGATGGCTATTCGCAAATCTTCGGCCGCTTTTTCAATGCGGCGGGCGAGCCCTACGGCCCCAGTTTCCCGGTTTTCCAAAACTGGCAAGCCGAACCCAGCACCGTCGATTATGGCGGGGGAATTGGCGCGGTGCCTCGGGGCGATCAAACCCAGCCGCGTTGCGCCATCAACGATCAGGGCGCGGCGGTGATTTCGGCGAGTACGCTGATGCCGGACTTGCCCGATGCGGTGAAGCAGCTATCCAACGCTTTTGGGCTGGTCTTGACGGATGTGGTAGTGCGTTTCTTCGAGAATCCATACGCGGAATCGGCGTTACACAATTGGCCGATCTATTGAGAAAATGACGTTGTGATAGAAAAAGGCCCCTCCAGGGTGGAGGGGCCTTGCTGTGTGTGGGGCAGGTGAGAATTGGGTCAGGGGACCAAGTAAAGCCAACGGCCTTGGGTGCCGGGGGTGATGGTCAGCGTGACGTGGCCCTCCGCGATCTTGACAGGGACAGAGGCCCCCTTGCTGCCCGGCGTGGCGCCTTCCGCATGGCAGGCGGCGCTGGAGGCGAGGCCCGGAATGGGAAGAGTGATTTCACCCACTCCATGCACCAGCGCGACGTAGGCTGCGCCCTGTTCCACCCGGCGCTCGGCGGGGACAGGCGCAAAGGCGATGAGGCCCAAGGGCTTCTCGGCCAGGGTGAAGGTTCGGCCATCCAGGGATATGCCGGTGCAATCGTGGCCGGCGAAGGCGAGCAGGTTTCCCTGTGAATCCAGGCGGAACGCCACCACTTGCGAGCCCTCATAGGTGACCGTATGCCCGTTGATTTTCGCCTCTTGCAGGCTGATCTGGCTGGGGGGCAGGTTGAGCTGGTTCAACACTTTTTTGTCTTCTTCCTCATTGCGGGCGAAACCGCCGGGCCAGTCTTCGACCAAGGTTTTGAGGTGCGGGGCGAGGGCGACCGCGCCGTTGGGGGAGCGGTTGACAAAGGAATCCCC
>JAVFAP010000590.1:0-3074 GCA_034002445.1 bacterium
CAGCAACGCTCCGATCCGGTCCCGGCGCAGCAGTAGCAGAACAAAACGGAAGAAGATGGGGTGGATCTGATTTTGCAGTACATTGGAGACCACCCGTTCTTTATCTTCTTCGCGGAACTGCGGCCCTTCCAAAAAGACTTGGAACTTGGGCTGCTGCTGCAAGAGACTGCGCAAGGCGCGGCTTTCTTCCAGGGCGACATCCAAATCCAGTCCGTCTTTCTCTACGACACGGAGGAGCGCTTTGGCATAATTGTGGGAGATAAGAGAATCTGTAGCCACAATCAATTCCTCTCAATATCGGAGATGAAGTTGGCAATAAGGTTTCGCTGCTTGGCATCGTCTAGATTTTCACGAATCAGATGCTCAGTCGCCTGGATCGTCATCCCGATGATTTCTTTTTTCAGGGTTTCGCGGGCTTTTTCGGTTTCGAACTGGATATTGCGTTGGGCTTTTTCGATCATGGAATCGGCTTGTTTTCGAGCCTCTTCCTGAATAGAAGCACTGACCCGTTTGCCTTCGTTCACCAATTCCACCATCTTGGCTCGGGCTTCGTTTTCGATATTGCGAAGCCTCTCATCCAATTCCGCTTTTTCCGCGACCGCCTGTTGCCGGGCCTCCTCGGCTTTTTTCAAATCCGACTGAATCTGGTCCCTCCGCTCGTCGATGACGGTCAACAGAGGACCAAACGCGAATTTTCTCAAGACCCAGAAGGCCAACAAAAAGCCCAGAATGGTGGTAGTAACCATCGCCAGCGCGCTGGGTTCCTGGGCAGATTCCCCGCTGGCAGCGGTCAGGATGATCCCGCTCAGTGTGTGGAGACTGGAAAGGCTCACAATCGCAACTCCTCAAGGAAAGGCTGTCCCACAGAGTGGGAGGGGGGTTATCCGGCGATGTAGCTGGAGATCAGGGCGTAGATGGTCAACGCTTCGATAAAGGCGGCGCCGATGATCATCGCGGTTTGAATCCGTCCCGCCGCTTCCGGCTGACGCCCCATGGCTTCCATCGCTTTACCGACCGCCATGCCCAGCCCAATGCCGGAACCAATCGCCGCTAAACCTAGACCGATGTAATATAAATTCATGTTGTCCTCCTCGGATCGTGTGAAAATTTCGTATTTGTTATCTGCCGGAGCAGATTAATAAACAAACTCAGTGTTCGGCATGGTCTTCATGGGGAAGAACCATGGAGATGTAAACTGTCGCCAGCAAGGTAAACACTAACGCCTGGATGGTGCTGGTGAGAATGGCCAGGAAGATAAAGGGGAAATGCAAGGGAATGCCAATATACTGGTCCAGCGGAAAATGCGCAAGCTGCCCCAAGGCCATGGTCAGACCGATCCCCAGAACCATCCCCACCCCCAGCAGAATGTCTTCCCCGAAGACATTACCAAAGAGACGGCAGGCAAGGCTGAGAGGCCGAATGAACTCTTCCAGGATATGCAGAGGCAAGAAAAGCGGCACCATGGCCCAGCCAATCACATCCTTGGGCTCCCCCATCAAGTGGTAAAAGAACTTGGCCGGCCCAAGACGGGTTATGGCGGTGTATTGCACATAAAGAAACACGCACACCGCAAGGGAGGCGGTCGTAAAAATACTGGAGGTCGGGGCCTTCATCAAAGGAATCAAGCCGAACCAGTTCATACAAATGATAAAAATAAACAGCGAACCCAAAAAGGGGAAATAGCGGCGGCCTTCTTTTTCGCCCAGCATCCCACAGACAAGGCCCAGCAGGCCTTCCACCACCATCTCGGCAAACGCCTGCAAACGGGAAGGGATCAGGGACGCCTTGCGGGTAGCCATGTTGAAAAGAAAGGCAATCAACAAAATGACCAGGAAGGCGAAAAATTGGTTTTGATAATTATAGAGAAATTGGACCAGTGCAGGGACTTGGTCATGTGGATAGGCTAAATGAAGAAGATGAATAAAGTTGGGTAATTCGGGCGGATGAGCGGTTTCGCCCCCAGTGGCGGAAACCACCGCACCAACCGACAAGATGAAGGGCTGTAGCATTCTTCAATCCCCTTTTGGATACCCCGTCCATCGATCCGAGGTAAGTTTGGCGTTTCTTGCGTCCTGAGCGGATGACCGGATCGCCGTGACGAGGATTATAGCGAAGGGGACATGAAATCCACCTATAGCCGCCCCGATCGACAACGGGATCTTCATCAAGACCACCCCTCCTACCCCATATAGCAATGGCAACTTGCATTGGGCCCAGAAGATCAACCAGCCTATCCGGCGCTCTTTCCGGAGAAACTCAACCAGCAGATGCTCCATCACCCAAAGGTTAGTGGCGCACCAAACGCCACCGAAGAGAAATCCCGCTGCATAATAGACGCCCCACAGCCCAAAGAGAAGAAGCGAGACCCCTAAAATGAGAAAATAGGACCAGAGTAACGCCCGGTTCAGATCGGTCTGTTCCACGAGATCACTCCAGGGTATCCAGCAATTTCTTGATCAGAAAGTAGGTCTGACGAAAGCCTGAAAACAGGCCGAGGAACAAAAACGGGGTTTTTACCCAGTCCGTGCCCGCCCATTGATCAATTTGATCCCCAATGTAGTAAAACGCCACCGGATACAAGGCTAGAAAGACAGGAATAAACGAACACTGCCCAACGACCTTCATCCACCGGTATGGTTGCCCTTGGGGCTCTGGGGAAGGCATCCGCCCTACTTTCTTTGGGACATAAATTATCTATCGCTCTGTTTGGGACGTGTAACTTGGAAAAGAATACTATCCTGCCTCCCGCAATTGTCAACCTGTTTTTTATCAACTTTCAACCATTCGAAACAGACCATGGCAAAAAGTTGGAGAAAACCGGGCTTTCAGATTGGTTTCCATGCAAATTCCACAATCCAACTCAATCCGTCAACCCCTTCTTCCTCCGACATTTTTTAGCCATTCCCTCGCGGGGAGCTGCTTTCAAGGGATAGAATCCCTGGCA
This sequence comes from bacterium, assembly GCA_034002445.1. GTDB lineage: Bacteria > Hinthialibacterota > Hinthialibacteria > Hinthialibacterales > Hinthialibacteraceae > JAVFAP01. The sequence goes on from JAVFAP010000590.1 coordinate 2,945, forward strand.
GCCGACTCAGCCCTTCGTCAGACAATCCGCGATCTCTCCAACATGCGCGAACACCAAATCCGGCTGAATCACCGCGGTTTCCAGATCCGCCGCCTGGGTCTCGCCAGACAGAACCAGGATCGAAAGCAGG
>JAVFAP010000591.1:0-3066 GCA_034002445.1 bacterium
CTCGAAAATTCGGGAGAGAATCTCGTAAGGGATGCCGGGGCCGTCGTCGGTAATGCCGATTTCCAACGAGGCCTTTTCATTTTCTGTATAGAGGCTGCCGTTGACGCGGATCATCCCTTCCCCATCCAACGCTTGCATGGCGTTGAGAAACAGGTTGGAAAACACTTGGATCAGTTTGTGCCGGTGGCCCAGGATGAGGGGGAGATTGTCTTGCAATTCCAGCGCGATAAATACATTCTTCTGGGCGTATTTCACCAGCCGCAGCGAGCGGTGAATCACTTCTTCCACATCCACAAATTCTGCCCGGTCTTCGGATTTACGCAAAAAACTCTCCAATTGTAGTTCCCGCACCATGCCTAAAAAGAGATCGGCCTCATCCCGGATAATTTTTCGGATTTCCGGGTCCGCGATGGCATCACTTTCGGCCTTGATGTTCAAGACCGGTTTTTTGAGATCGTGCAGCAGGTTGGCGGTGACTTGGCCCACCAGGGCCAGGCGTTCCAAGTGGATGAGTTCGCGTTGTTTTTCTTCCAGCAGGGTTGTTGTTTGTTGGACCTCTTTTTCTTTGCTTTGGATGGTATAGAGCCCCACAAAACAGACAATGATCAAGGCCGCCATGCTGCCAATGATGGCGCTGTTGAAAAGCAAGGTCCGCTGGGCGCTGATCTTGACATAAACTATGCCCTGGGGCTGGCGATCCGCTCCGAGGATGGTCTTGACCCGGTAGGCATAATCTCGCTTGGGGGGGAACTGGGGGTGATCCAGATCGTAGGAGAAGGGATAGATGGTGATGACGGTGCCTGTGGGGTTGAACTTACGCAGAATCAATTCTTCCACATAGGGATAGTCCTGGTAAATGGCTTTGACCCGGGTTTCGATCAGACCCAGGTTAAGATCGGTGGGTTTTTCGCTTTGCAAGAGAGGCTGAAATTCGCGCGCGATCAGGCTGGGTAAACTATCCACGGTTTTCTCGTGGGTATCCACGGCCCAAAGCAAGACAACAATCACCAAGATTAAAAGAAACCCAAAAAAGAGATAAAACGCACGGCTCACGGTATCGGTCTACCCGGATGTCTGGATTGGAATCGATTCTGTTTACAGGGTATGTCAGTGGCGGCGGATTTGGAATGGCTGGGGGCGGAGAAAGGCAGTTCTCCGCCCCCAGTCCGTTTACTTGGCTTCAGTTGCAGGGACCGGCGGAACAAGGGGAAGATCAAGCCAAGCGAGACCGATATCCCGTTGCATGTGGCTTTTGCTATCGCCGCCCGGAGCGTCGTAGAGGATCGCCAGACGGTTCTGCATGGGAATCACCGAGGGGAGGCCGATACACTTCTTCGACCAGGTACAGTTTTGGCCATCCAGGACAATGGCTTTGTCCTTCGTGTTCCAGGTGTTGAGATCCTTGGTCCAATAGACCCAAACCGCATCGGTATATTCAAACTCGTCCAGGCCGATATGGTTGGTGAACAAAAACCAGGTCTGGTTTGATGGTTCATAATAGAGGGATGAGTTTTCGACCTGCTCTTCCAAAGGGACTATGGGGTTGGGATCGATGGTCCAGGGGCCGTTTAAATCCTGGGTTCGGGCGATGCCGATGGTGCGAAGGGTGCCGTTTTCGTTGGTGGAGGCGCTGAAAAATTGCAGATATTTGCCGTTGTGCAGGACAATATGCCCTGGGCTGGCGGTAGCCGAATAGTAGGTGCCTGGCTTGGGGCGGAAAGGCACCACTTCCGGCTGCTTGGTCCAAGGCCCAGCGGGTCCTTCCCCCTTTGCTTTGAGGGTGAGATAGGGGAACGCGGGGATACGGTCGGGTGGCGGGGTGGTGTTGGGGGTGCCGAGGTAGAACATGTGCCACCCGTTCCCATCAAAATAGGTCACGCCATAACTGGCGGATCGGCTATCGTCATCGCCAGGTTTTCCCAGTTCCAGCACGGGGCCTTTTTTCTCCCAATGGACCAAATCCTGGCTGACGGCCAGGGCGGCTAGCCAGCCGGTGGGCCCGGCGGCGTCATAGTGCATGTAAAAGGTACCACCATCTTCGTACACCCAAATATCGCGGGCGCCGTGGATATCGCATTCGCCGGGGCCATCGCCGTGCTTGAGCACGACGCCGGCGTCCTGGGCGTCAAGGCGCAAGGAGGCGGTTGGACGGCCATCGGGGTAGGGGACTTGTGCCCCGGCAGGCAAGGCCAGGACGGATAGAAGAAACATCGCGAGGCAATACAAGGGGTATGGGATCATTGGCACACTCATGGACTCAAGATGCAAGGGATGAACCGCGTTTCGGTTGGGGATATGCATACCAAAAAATGGCAGCGGACGCAATGGGAGCATGGGTGGGAACCCCATCTCAACGAGCATTTATTTATTGCGTGTACCGATCAATAGATAAAATTTAGAAAAACATGGCGAGAAAGATTGACTTGATTCCAAATTTATTCCATCCTTCTTCCTATTGATTTCATTCTATTTTTGAGAGGTTTTACACATGAAGAGAGTATTTACCCTCCTCGCCGGGCTTGTCCTTTGTGTCAGCCCACTCGTTTTAGCGCAGCCGGAAGAGGCTCCGCTGGGTATCTTCACGCATGCCGCCACATTGACGGATGGATTTGCCTTTCCAGAGGACCAATCCTACAGCAACGGGGCGTACACGATCATTGCTTCTGGTAATGACGTATGGAACAACTCGGATGGGGCTTATTACGCCTGTAAGGAAATCTCGGGTTCCTTCGTGGTTACGGCCGATTTTGAATGGAACCGCATGGTTCAGCCGGAACAGGATTTTACCGCTGGGAATGAATGGATGAAGATGGGGATTATGTTCCGTGCCGAAGCGGACAACGCCGCTTCCCAACACGCCTACGCGATCCTGCGCCGGGATTATGGGACCGACTTGCAGTGGCGGGATACTGCTGGTGGATCGTCCGGGGATTCCGGATTGATTGCCAAGGGGGCGACGGAACTCAACACCATTCGGCTGCAACGGAGCGGGAACACCTTTGTCGCCTACCGTAAGCAGGCGGATGGAACATTCAAGCAAATTGGTTCGCATACCAACGACACCAT
>JAVFAP010000592.1:0-3065 GCA_034002445.1 bacterium
GGCTTGCTGGGCTGAACTGGCCAAGGGAGGCAAGGCGTTCGATATCCTTGAGGCCGGTATCGGCGCTGATGGGGCGGGCATCTTCGCGCACGAATTTCATTCCGTTGTCGCCTGGGGGATTGTGGCTGGCGGTGATCATGATTCCCCCGTCGGTTTTCAGATAGGCGGTGGCGAAATAGACCATTTCGGTTCCGCATAGACCGATGCGTTCCACATTCGCGCCACCTTCCGTCAAGCCGCGGATCAGGGCTTCTTCCAGGGCGGGGCCGGACAGGCGGATATCATAGCCCACGATAACCCGCTTGGCGTTGGTGAATTGCACAAAAGCGCGGCCGATTTTGTATGCCAAGTCCACATTCAATTCTTCCGGTACTTTGCCCCGCACGTCGTAGGCTTTAAAACAAGAGATGGGTGTATAGTCAGTCATATTGTTCTCCACAGGGGCCCGGGTCAGACTTGCCGGGCCTGGTTGTTGATCAATTCTTGGACAATCTTGCGGACCTCTTGGGCCCGTTCCTTGGGGCAAACCAGCACACCGTCGCGGGTGGTGACGACGACAATGTTGTCATACCCCACCACGCCCACGGCCATCTGTTCCGGCCCCGATTCGTTAACCACGGTGGCGTTGTGGCAATCGATGAGAATCGGGTCGCCGATGCAGAGATTGCCGTTTTCGTCGGGAGGACGGAGGCGGTCCAGGCAGTCCCAGGCGCCGATATCATCCCAGCCAAAAAAGCCTGGAACCATGAAAACATTTTCCGCTTTCTCCATCAAGACATAATCGATGGATAGATTGGGAATCGTGGAAAAGACTTCCGCGATTTCGGGCTTGGTGGGATTGTTGGGATAGGCTTGCAGCAGGCTGGTCAGTTGATCCAAGGTCTCGGCCAGTTCTGGGCGGTAGCGCTGAAGGCTTTCGCGAAAGGTTTGGATTTTCCAGAAATACATCCCCGTGTTCCAGTAAAAGCGGGGATTGCGGATATATTCCTCAGCCAACTCTTGGTGCGGTTTTTCGCGGAAGAAGGCGACCGGGTAGATGGGGATGCCTTCAAAATGGCGGAGATATTGGGGATCTTCGTTCACTTCAACATAGCCAAAGCCGGTTTCGGGCCGGGTGGGCTTGACGCCAATCCCCACCAGGGCGTCCTCGGTGTCCGCTTTGTGGAGGGCGGCGCGGATGGTCTGGCGGAACATCTCGGCGTCTTCAACCCGGTGGTCGGCGGTGATAATGGCCAGCAGGGCCTCAGGTGAATAGCGGGCGGAAATCCAGGCCGCGGCGTAGAGGAGACAGCCGGTCGTGCTGCGGCGGAGCGGTTCTGCGATGATGTTGTGGTGAGGGAGAGTGGGGAGCGCCTGGCGGATGGGATCTTGTAGGGAGGTGTTGGTGATGATGTGACATTGCTCGGGCGCGGTGAGGGGAAACACCGTTTCGATTGCTTCTTCCAACAGGGTTTTATCGTCACGGACAAGTCGGAGCAATTGTTTGGGCCGGGTTTTGCGGCTGAGGGGCCAAAACCGTTCCCCAGCGCCTCCGGCCATAAAGACAGAGAATATCGGTCGGCTCATTCGGTTCTCTTTCTAATGGGGTTGTCTCTTTGTAAATGTAGCCACGAAATGAAATTTAACAATCTGTGGTTTATAAAGGGCGCTTTTTTTCTTGTTTTTATCAACCCTGGCGGATTCCCCGCCAAGGTTGATTTGTAATTTGAAATGGATGCTTTATACTCGGCTCGAATTGATTTAACCGGAATTTGTTTCTGATGAGGTGAGCCATGACCGAGGATGCGACAATCAACCGCAGGCATTTTGCCCGGCAAAGCGTAGGCTATACCGCGGCCGCGGTGGCGGCGGGTTCGGGGCTGCCCGTCTGGGGGGCTCCACAATCCCAAGAACAAGGACGACAAACGATGAAGAATTCTCCTCCCATCTTGATTTCAACCTGGGATTTTGGCCTGGAAGCCAACGCCGCTGGTCTGGAGGTCTTGCGCCAGGGCGGGCGGGCGTTGGACGCGGTGGAGACGGCTGCCCGGGTGACTGAACTCAACCCTCGCATCGATAGTGTGGGGTATGGGGGCTTGCCCAATGAACACGGAGTTTTACAACTGGATGCGGCCCTCATCGACGGCAAGACCGGTAAGATGGGGTCGGTGGCGGCGTTGGAAGGTTTTCGAGGGGCCATTGCGGTCGCCCGCCGGGTGCTGGAAATCTCGCCGCATATCATGCTGGCCGGAGAAGGAGCCCGCGAATTCGCGATTAAGCAGGGGTTTCCTTTGGAGCCCAACCTGACTCCTGCCAGTGCCGCCTGGTATGCGGAGCAGCTGAAACAAAAAGAGACGCAACCCAGCGGGCATGACACGATTGGGGTGCTGGCGCTGGATGCCCAACGGGAGATGGCGGTGGCCTGTACCACCAGCGGCCTGGCGATGAAATGGAATGGGCGCGTGGGGGATTCGCCCCTGATCGGCGCGGGCCTGTACCTGGATGGCCAGGTCGGCGGTGCGGTGGGGACCGGGACGGGCGAGCGGGCGATCGAGGTGTGCGGCGCGTTCGCGATTGTCGAGTTCATGCGAGAGGGGCTGTCGCCCCAGCAAGCCTGCGAAAAGTTGATCCGGCGGATGGTGGAACGCAACCGGCCCCGTCTGGATTTTCAATTCGCCTACATCGCGCTCAGCGCCCAGGGTGAGATAGGTGCCGCGTGTATACAGGAGGGATTCAAGTATGCGGAATGCATCGGCGAGACGAATGAACTGAAGACGGCGAAGGTGTATGGGAAAGATTTTGAGTGAAACTGTGCAGGGGGCGGATCGAAGTCCGCCCCCTGCGCTGTGTTATTCGACAATCTTCAAAATCTGGACATCCAGCGGTTCCGCGAGTAAATCCGGCGCTTTTTGGGCGAAGGCTTGGAGGTGGGGTTTTTGCAGGTGTGCATCCAGATCGGTCTTGCTTCTCCAGTTTTCATAGAAACAGAAGAGGGCGGAGTTTTCAGTGTGCTGATGCAGCACATAGTCGATGCAGCCTTCTTCCGCTCGGGTGGTGGGGATGAGGGCCAGGGCTTCTTGTTTCAC
>JAVFAP010000593.1:0-3050 GCA_034002445.1 bacterium
TGACGTTTTCATAGCCCCCTTCAGACCAGGTGGTATCCATCCACTGGACTAATTTTTTCAATTCCTCTATTTCACTTGCTGAATCGGCTTGGGCTGGGGAGTTTTTTTTCCCGAAGCCCACTGGATGGCACGGGCCAGCAGGGTGCGGTAGGATTTATCCTGAAACGCGTGCTGATCATGGCCGAGCTGGATGGTGGCCACCCGCCCCTTCCCATAGGTCTTGGTCCAGGCCAACTGCTTGGTGCTGTTGGGGGTATCGGTTTCCAACAAAACATGGACTCCGTCTTGCACATACACCCCCCCATAGATTTCATCCATCAGGGTAAAATCAGAAATCCCCCGGGTAATGGGGTGCTTGTCGTTGACGACTTTAACATCGATTTCCACATCATGCTGATAGGTGGAAGGTTTTTGTTTCTTCCCTCCCAACTCCATGGTTTGATCATCGATCACATACAGCCCACCGATCATCTCCACATAGTCTGGCCATTGCTGATACGAACCAAGGCTGTGATGCAGCGCCACTAGCCCCTTGCCGGATTGGACAAACGCTTTAAATCCTTCTTTTTGCTCCTCGGTGATCACACCATACATATCGTAAAGCACAATCACATCGAATTTCTTCGCCGTCCCATCGGTGTAGATTTGGTTGGCGTTCGGGTGTTCAAACCGTGTGTAGGTGATCATCTTGTTGTCATCAAACATGGTCCAAAAGCGGGAATCGAAATCATGCCCGCCGGTGATCACGGCAACGTTGAGCGGCTCCGCGCACCAGCCCCCGCTGACGATCACAGCGATGATAGCGAAACAAAGCAAGAAAGGCATTCTCATCTTATTCTCCTCTTCCTTAGTTTAAATTAACGTTGTTGATTCGAGTATCTTGCCACAACTGATGATGCTAAAAGAACTCCTCTATCTGTTAAACGCCATATACCTTTTTTTGAACCATCAAGATATCCATGATTCACAAGACGTTGACGCAACCATTGCACACGATTTTTCCATATCGTACCACTATATCCATCAGGTCTTGGCATATTTCGATCTCGCATAGTAAGACCAAAAAAATCAGCAAGTGGATCATAAATATCACATGGCCTAATCTCATGGTTTTTTCCACCATTAAGATAGATGTAACATACAAAAGGTTCTTCCATATCCTTATATTCTGGAAAACACATAATCTCATGATCCTTTCCTTGAAGAATATTGAATACATAGTAAATATCTAATCCAGGGTTATTTCCCTTCCCCCAGAACCGCCTTCGCGTGCTGCGAATAATGAGCACGGAGATCGTTCGCATAGGCATTGAGGATTTTTTCTCCCACGCCTTGGTAGTCGCCGCAGCGGTACAATGCCCGAGCCAGGAGCAACTCCCGCAGGGTGTAATCCCGCACCGTGGTGTCATCTCCGAAGCCTTTGGGAGTTTGCTCGACCGCCTGGTCAAGCGAACTCCAAGCATGCCCACTCATCCCCGGTTTTTGCAGGAGTTCCGCTAAGGGTTTTGCCGAGGAGGGATTCCGCATGGTTTCCAAAGCCAAGGCAACCGCCCTGTGGTGGGAGAATTCACTCTGGGCATCCAGCGTTTTCAATTTTTCATGGATAACCGGCAGAGCCCGAGTATCGCGGGTTTTCCCTAGCGAGAGGATATGGCTGTCCAGCGGGCTCAGACTGCCGCCGAACTGCCCCATCCCGGTGAAGGACCAGCCACTGTCCCAGCCATTCGCGGCAACATATTCGGTCAGCGTCTCGCTGCCAGATGGATCGCCCATCATGCCCAGGATGTGCGCATACAGGACTTTTGCCTTTTCCACATCGGCGGATTCCAGACCATCGAACGAGAAATCATTTTTCTCCCCGACACTATTGGCCAATTCTTTTTTGGCGACAACCGCATAGGCTTCCTGCAAGAGAGGCAACGCGTCCTGGGGCTGGGCAAGAATCACACCCAACCCTTCAAAATCCTCGATCACCGTTTGCACGGCCTGTACCAAATCTTCCCGCTGGTAGGGTGGGGTATCCTGATCCGTCAGCACACGATCAGGCAAACTGCCTTTTTCCACCAGGTGCTTTTGCAACTGCCGCACATCGATCTGCCGGGTATGCCCGCCATTCTCCACCGCCATGGACGCGGCCGTCCCCATCGCGTAGCCTTGGTTCTGAATACAAGCCTGCATCCGCAGGATGGGGATCGCGTCGCGGTGCGCGCTGATTCCCAAGCCGGTTACGATAATCCCATCCAGGCCTTTCGGCAGCAGCGCCCTGTAAGGCGTATCGGCGGTTTTGTTGACTTTATCGGGGAAACGAAGTGCAAAATACTCATGCGTGGTATAGCCATGGCTATCAAAATTGCTGTAGCCCAGCGAGATGGTATCTTCAAAGCGCTTCTCATTGATGATATCCAGGGGCGAAATGGTATAATCGCCCACGATACGCCGCCGTTCACGCGAATCGATAATCTGCCCCATGTCATACATGCCTTGGAATTTTTCTTTTGCGACTACAAACGCCATCATCAGGTCCAGCATGTCATCATCGTGGATAAAGGTGTAATCGGTATTGGTATAGTTTTCACCTAAAATTCGCGGAGGAAGCCCAGTCCCTTGCAGGGCGTCGTTATCCGGGCCCAGGAAGACCGTTTCCGCCCCAGCTGCGGCAGCGACATCGGCGTTGCCGGTGGAATCAATCACCACCTTGGCCAAGACCACGCCACGGCCTTGCGGCGTGATCACCACGGCGCCCTTGACCTTGCCGTTTTCGACAAAAGCGCCGCTGCCCATGCAGCCAAACCAGATATCCGCCCCGGCCTCGCGGAGTTCACGCCGATACCATTCCATCTTGTTATCGACGTTCCAGCCCCGCCGGTTTTCGCGGTTGTCTTTCATTTGGGCAACACCCTCATCGATCTCGGTCGTGAATCCTTTTTTATAGCCGATGTAGTAACTACCGATGTATCCCAACGTACCCTCGCCACCCAAGCCGTTGAGGTATTCTACTACCAGCGTCTTCGCGCCTTGCCGCGCGGCACCAATCCCCGCCGGCGCCCCGC
>JAVFAP010000594.1:0-3042 GCA_034002445.1 bacterium
GAGGGATTTCAACCCCGTTGATGACGGTTTCGATGCGGTGGATGGTGGATCGCGTCAAATGGCGGGCCAGGTCTTCCACGGTCCGCAAGACGGTTCTTTTGGTGTAATTGTTGTTATAGGTGAACGCGATGGCGAAAATCAGCGAGGTGCTGGACAAAATGAAGAGGGCCAGTTTCATGGCCAGCCGGGGCCGGGGTGAATGAGGGAAAGGGTTTTTTTTCATGGTTCTCGCCGGATAAATGTGGAATAGTCTGGGGTGCTGCCGATAACCTGGTAACTGCGTAAGATGTCGGTGACGTAGGTGTAATCGTCCTCTTTCAAATCACCAAGGGCGCCGTCATGATGCAGGGGCAGGATAATGTCTTTCATTCGTCGCAACATCCACTGCTGATGGACGCGGTTGGTGGGAAGATTGGCCTCCTCGACATATTTCATGACGAAATCCAGGGCTTCCTCTTCGTGTTGAAAGGCGTAGGTCCAGCCTTCAATCGAGGCTTTGACAAAGGCGTGACAGAGAGCGGGCTTGGCGTTGTAGGTTTCTTCCAGGGTATAGATCCCGTCTTCTGGAAAATTGATCCCAAATTGATCGAGAAAGAAAACGGTCAAATCACTCTCTTCATACCCCGAGGTGAGGAGGGTATGGTATTCGTTGTACCACATGGCCGATGCTGCGTCCACGCCATTGCGGAGAAACAAGTTCAACGTGTAGGATTGGGGTATAATCTGGACATCGAGGCGGTACCGTTTGAACAAGGCCTTGGGCTGGATGGAAAACTCGTCCCACAGGCTGACCTTCTTGCCATCGAGGTCTTCGGGGGTTTTGATGCCACTGCTTTTTTTGGCGACCAGCAACAATGCGGATTTTTGGACGATCTGGGCCAGGTTGACCAGCGGAACCCCCTTGTCCCGGTGCTGGAGAGCGGTGGACAAGAAGAGGGTGACGATTTCGGCTTCCTTGCTCGCGAGCGCCTTGCCGGCCGGCAACTGTGGCCCCCCCCGCAGCAAGGTGAGTTCTACCCCATGCTGCCGGTAAAATCCCTTCTCCGCCGCCACGTAGTAGCCGGCGAACTGCGCCTGGGGTGACCATTGGGGCAGGAAGGTGAGTTGGTTCGCTTGCCCGACCGGACTCCATGACAGAAGACAACAAAGCCAGATCAGCCCGAAATGCAGGAAGATGGGTTTTGTTCGCATCGGTACGGTCTATCCTTTTGTCAATCACAGGGTGAACCAATATACCGCCAATCGTTTTCTTTTTTGAGATTCCTGGCTGCCTTTAGGGGATTTTTTTCGGCATTTGTGTAAAATAGGGGCCGGTGAACAGGGAAATGACGGGCCTCGGCGTTCTCTAGCCCCTTTATCCGTAGTGTAGCCGAATCGATTCGCCGCCCGGTACAGGATTAAGATCATGCAGAATCATTGGTTTAAAACGACCGTTCTTTTTATATTTGTTCTCGCCGCCGTGCTTCGCCTGGCCACCGTGGGCTATGGAACCAATGTCGATGAAGGGGTGTATTGGGTGGAAGGCAAGCAAATGGTGGATGGATACTTGATCTACCAGGATACCCAAGTCAACAAACCCCCCCTGGTGGCGTTGGTTTCCGCCTTCTTTTTTCTTTTCGGTGAGACCCCCATTTACCCGATGCGGCTGGGGATGGTGGCATTCAGCCTGCTGGGGCTGTATTGGCTCTTTCAACTGACCAGACTGCTGCTGGGCCGGAACGCGGCGTTGGCGGCGCTGATTTTCATCGCGCTGGAGCCCTATTCGTGTGTCTGGGCGAAATTTCTGCATACCTCCACCTGGGCACCGTTCTTCGAAGCCGGGGTGTTTTTGTATTGGATCAGGGGCTTGCGCCGGCGCAACCGTGCCCTCCTGGTGCTCTCGGGGCTTCTGCTGGGGATTTATGCGTTGAACAAGCAGAGTGCGATTTTCGTTCTGCTGCCGGGCCTGGCGGCCTGGTTCCTCTTTGCCCACTGCCGCTCCTGGCGTGAGTTTCTGTGGGATATGCTGGCTTGGGCCGCGGGATTCTTTTTGGTTTTTGGGCCTTTATTTTTGTTTCTCTTCTGGAAAGGGATTTGGGGCGATTTCTGGTTTGATATCTGGACCGCCCACCACCTGCTCGCCCCGTGGTTCAAGGATCATACCCTGGCTTTCCGCTGGCATGAAATGCAGGTGGTCATGCAAGTGGCGCCGGTCTTGTGGATTTTCCCTGTCGGTTCCCTGCTTCTTCTGCGGAGTCCGCGCTGGCGGGCGGTGTGTTTTGGCTGGATCTGGCTGGGGGGGGTCTTCTGGGGCAATACCCTGTTTATCTCGCATTTATGGAAACACTACTTGCTGGTGCCCATGTTTCCCTGCGCGCTGCTGGCGGGCGGCTTCTGGGGCTGGCTGGGCCGTGTCTTGGTTCAAGCCGCGCGGCGCACCCGCCCTCAGCCTCTAGCGAATGCGTGGATTCTGTTTGGCACGTTCATCCTGTTCTGTGCCATGGTTCTTGGCTGGTATAAAAACGACTGGACCTACCCCGGTTTGACCTTAACCCAGGAGCGGCAGCTGGCGCGCTACATCCAACGCGCCTGTCCCGGCGAGTATTTGCTCAATTTAACCAATCCCGCCTTCTATGTATGGACGGATAAAAAAATCCCGCCCGCGGTGCGGGGGGATCATATCACCCGTATTCCCTACTTTATGACCTTCGCGGGCCGGGGGTATATGACCATGGAAGATTTGCAGCACACCGTGGAGGGGTGGCAGGATTTGTCGATCGATTGTGTGGTCGCCTACGATAAATACCTGGTGCAAATGCAAAACGATCCAGTGCTGGCACCACTCAAGGCGTGGCTGCTTGCCAATTATCAACCCCCTCGCCGGATCGCGGTGGGCGAAAGTTACTATGGCTGGTTCTGGCTGTTTGAAAAGAAAAAGGCAAATTAACGCCCCCTGATTGATCCCCTCGGGTTGAGAAGGGACACCCCTGCGGTTAAATATAGTCCTCCACGACACTGTCATTGGCATAGGCGGGGATGTTGAGCGACAGAATTTCGTTGAGG
>JAVFAP010000595.1:0-3031 GCA_034002445.1 bacterium
CCTCACGAATGGGGCACCGCGGTCAACGTGCAGGCCATGGTGTTTGGGAACAAGGGCGAAACCTCCGCGACTGGTGTTGCCTTCACCCGGAACCCGGCCACCGGCGAAAACAAATTTTACGGCGAATGGCTGACCAACGCGCAAGGTGAAGACGTGGTTGCCGGGATCCGTACTCCCTACCCCCTCAACGAAGATATGAAGGGCGAACAGAGTGCGCATTTCACTTCGCTGGAAGTCGCCATGCCCGAAGTGTACAAACAACTCGATGGCATCCAGAAGAAACTGGAAACGCACTACAAAGACATGCTGGACATCGAGTTCACCATCGAAGAAGGCCGTCTGTGGATGCTGCAGTGCCGCGTTGGCAAGCGCAATGGGCCGGCTGCGGTACGCATGGCGGCAGAAATGTGCCAGAGCGGCTTGATCGATAACAACACCGCGGTTCTGCGCGTAACCCCATCCCAGTTGGATGAGTTGCTGCACCCCATCGTCGATCCGAAGGCGGAAAAGAGCAACCCCGTCTTTGTGAAAGGCTTGCCCGCCGGTCCTGGCGGAGCGAAGGGGATCGTCGTCTTTACCGCCGAAGAAGCGGTGAAAGAAGCGGCCAACGGGCACAAGGTTATTTTGGTTCGTGAAGAAACCAACCCCGAAGACGTCGAAGGAATGCGTGCCGCCGAAGCGATTCTGACCGCCCGTGGCGGGATGACCTCTCACGCGGCGTTGGTTGCGCGTGGCTGGGGCAAATGCTGCGTCGTCGGCGCTGGCGATCTGAAGATCAGCGCGAAAAACCGCTGCATCGAAGCCCATGGCGTGGTGGTCAAAGCAGGCGATACCATTACCCTCAACGGGACGAAGGGCTATGTTTACGCCGCCGACTTGCCGTTGATCGATGCGGGCGAAGAAAACAAATACTTCAACGACTTTATGAAGATTTGTGATTCGGTCCGGAAATTGCAAGTTCGCACCAACGCCGAAACCCCGCAAGACGCCGCCAAGGCGCGTCAGTTTGGAGCGGAAGGGATTGGATTGTTCCGTACCGAACACATGTTCTATGGCGAAAATTCCGAAAAGCCACTGAGCCTTCTACGCAAAATGATCCTCTCCAAAACCGAAGCGGAACGCCGCAAAGCCTTGGGCGAACTGGCTCCGTTCATCAAGAGAGACATCAAAGCGACATTGGAAGCGATGGAAGGGCTGCCGGTCACGTTCCGTCTGCTGGATCCCCCGCTGCATGAATTTGTCCCGCAAGAAAAAGCGGAAATCGACAAACTGTGCGCCGAACTGGGCATCGAACAAGAAGAATTCCAGCGCCGTGCCGACGGGTTACATGAACTCAACCCGATGATGGGCCATCGTGGTGTCCGCCTGGGCATCACCTTCCCGGAAATCGCGGAAACCCAAATTCGCTCCATCTTTGAAGCGGCTGCCGAACTGATTCAGGCTGGGAAGAACGTCCATCCTGAAATCATGATTCCGGTCGTGAGTTTGAAGCAGGAACTGGATCATCAAATCAACATGGCGAAAGAAATTTATGCCGATGTTTGCAAGCAAACCGGCGTGAAGGAAATTCCGCACATGCTGGGCACGATGATCGAAATTCCGCGCGCCTGCCTGGTTGCCGACAAGATTGCGGAAACCGCCGAATTCTTCTCCTTCGGGACCAACGACCTCACCCAGATGGGCTTTGGGTACAGCCGTGATGACGCCGCGGGCTTCCTGCAGTATTATCAGGAACATGGCATTATTCCGGCCGATCCATTCCAGACCATCGACAAGGATGGGATTGGGGAACTGGTGCAGATAGCCGTGGAACGCGGCCGCAAAACCCGCCCGAACATCAAGTTGGGGATCTGCGGGGAACACGGTGGCGATCCGGCCTCGGTTGAATTCTGCCACAAAGTGGGCTTGAACTATGTTTCTTGCTCTCCCTTCCGGGTGCCGATTGCGCGTCACGCTGCCGCGACCGCCGCTGCGAAGGAAGCGAAAGCGAAATAAGACCCGTACCCTTGCATCACTCAAAAGGGGCTTCGATCGAAGCCCCTTTTTTTGTTCTTCCTGCTCCCCTCCGGCCCTCCTCTGATGGGGAGAACCGGAAAGGGAAAGAAGAATCAGGATCGTTTCATTCGGCTCTTATCGTCACCCTGCCCTACTCATAGGTGGACCAACGTTGAATCTGGGTATTGGCTTTACACAACCAGCAGATTTTGTGGATACAGAGTTCCGATCCAATGACACGAATCTGCTTGATCCCGTCGGTAGAAAGCAACATCAACACCTTTGAAATGGTATAATCGCTACTGGGATCGCTCACACGATCCACCACGTTTCCATTGGCGTCCAAGGCTTCGAGGGTAAGTGGCGAACCGTGGCGCAGCACAATTTCCACTTGTTCCGGGAAGGCTCCATCGCAAGCCTTTTCGGAAATCTCAATCATCGCGTGTGCCAACGCGGTACTTTCCGACCACAGAATGCCAATATCCAGTCGCCCATCCTTATCACAATCGGTCAACTGCAAAGGGACAGGAATATTGCGCTGCATGGAGGCTTGGGTGATCGTCACTGGGCCCATGGCAACCGTGGCCAAGGATAGGTTCTCCGTTTTGTAATACTGACCTGCTTCAAAACATTGCCATTCTTGTTCGGGGGGGGTGGGCTCGATCGGAGGTTCTCCACAGGTCCAACAAATGCGTTTCAGGCAAATCTCGGCGCCTTCGATACGAATCGCACGAATCCCGGTGGAACTGTTGAAAATAAAGGTCTCCAGCTCACTCGGATCACTACTTGCGCTAACCGCACCATCAACGACATTTCCAGCACCATCCAGGGCTTCAAACGCGACAGCCGTCCCATGGGTGAAAAACAGTTTCACCTGGGTGGGATAGCCTCCGCTGCACGCCGCATTGCTAACCCGCTTTTCTCACAGTCTCTCGTCAATCGCGGAATAAGCGTCGTTTTTTGGAATGGGATAATTTTGGGAGCCGGCGATACCCCGATCCCCGCTTTGCAGGCGCGGGAATTCAAACCGGACACG
>JAVFAP010000596.1:0-3020 GCA_034002445.1 bacterium
ACAGTGTGACAATCTCTCCCACCGGCATCTTGATCCCCGCGGCACAAAACAGGGTGATCGGTTCTTGAGAAGTTTGGCGGGTTGGGTTGGAAACGAAATATAAGGCGTATATCAATAAAAAAAGCAACAGAAGGCTTCCAACGATCCAACTTTTCATAACGGGCTCCCCTTCGATCGTGTTTAGGGCTATTGTATGGCTTTTTTGTACAACGTAAACGCTGGCACGATTGGCGGGGATTTGCTGGTTGCCGTTTTGATTCTTCTGTGATACGTTCACCAAGGGGAAATTGAATAGAAAGAGACTCTGTTGGGATCATGATTTTATTCGAAGAAGCCTATACGATCTTGCTTTCCCATGCCCTGACCCTGGGATCCGAAACCGTGGATTTGGGGCAGGCATACAACCGGATCTTGACCGAACCGGTATGTTCGGATCTCGATATGCCGCCTTACCCCAAATCGATCCGTGATGGCTACGCGTGCCGCCAGGCGGATCTGCCCGGCCCCTTGCGCGTGGTCGAAACCATCCCCGCCGGGACGCCGCCCCGCGGCACCATTGGCCGAGGGCAATGCGCCAAAATCATGACCGGGGCCATGGTCCCGCCTGGCGCGGATTGTGTGATCATGGTGGAGGAAACCGGGCCCGTTGGCGAAGACCGGATTCTATGCCACCACTCCCAGCCCGGCAATTATATTGCGGCCCGGGGTGAAGATATCCGCGCGGGATCGAAGGTTGCCGACCAGGGCGAACGGCTGACCGCCGCGCATCTGGCTGTTCTGGCGGCGGTAGGGTGTGTGAGCCCTCGTGTGGCGGTCCAACCGAAAGTTGGCTTGCTCGAAACGGGGGATGAGTTGATTCCGCCTGCGGAGAAACCAGGCCCTACCCGAATTCGTGCGGGTGTGCGCCATGCCTTGGAAGCCCAGTTGCAGCAGGTCAACGCGCTTCCAACCTATTATGGCATCGCGCGGGATGACCCTCACGCGCTGCGTACCCTCGTTGCCCAAGCCATGCAAGAGCAGGATGTCCTTTTGATCTGTGGCGGCGTTTCGATGGGGGATTTGGATTTTGTCCCCCAAGTCCTTCAAGAACTGGGGTTTAAAATTGTGTTTGCCCGCGTCGCGGTTCAGCCGGGCAAACCCATGACCTTGGCGGTCTCGGGAACAAAAGTTATTTTGGGGTTACCCGGCAATCCCGTCTCGTCCATGGTGCAGTTCGAGTTGCTGGTCAAACCGTTTTTGTATGCCATGCAGGGATTTGCTTTCCGCCCCCCGGTGACTTTGTTCCCCATGGCGTCGGCATGGAGGCGCAAGGATACCCAACGGCAATTCTGGGTGCCGGTTCGTCTCACCCCCGCAAGTGAAATCGAAGTCTTGCCCTATCATGGCTCCGCGCATGTGCTGGCCTTGGCACAGGCGGATGGCTTGATGAAAGTCCCGATTGGAGTGGATCGCCTGGAGCCTGGCATGTTGGTGGAGGTGCGGTTGCTGCGCCATGACTGAGCCCAAGCCCACCCTCTCCCATATCGACCCCGAGGGCAAAGCGCGCATGGTGGATATCAGCCACAAGCCGCCACTTCTGCGGGTCGCGAAAGCGAGGGGACGGATCCAATTGGCCCCTGCGACAGTCGCCTTGATTCAAACCAATCAGATCCAAAAAGGCGAGGTTCTGACCGTGGCCGAACTGGCGGGGATTCAAGGGGCCAAGCGGACCGCCGATCTGATCCCCCTCTGCCATCCCCTGGCTTTGTCCCAAATTCAGGTGAGGGCGAGTATGATTCCCGAGGGGGTGGAAGTGCGTAGCGAGGTCTCCTGCGTCGGCCCCACGGGGGTGGAAATGGAAGCCCTGACCGCCGTCAGTGTGGCATTGTTAACCGTCTATGACATGTGCAAAGCCGTGGATAAAACCATGGTCCTCGGCCCGGTGGAACTGACCGAGAAGATCAAGCATGAGTTGAAATAAGATGTGAATTGGGGATTGTATGGAAAAGAAAAGACTGGATCAGCAGCAGCCATTCATCCAACAGGGGCGGATTCTATCGGTCAATATATCCCTGCGTAAAGGGGTACCGAAAGAACCACGGGACGAAGTTGTGCTCGATACCCACGGAATTGTGGGAGATGCGCACGCGGGGCCGGGCAACCGGCAAATCAGCCTGTTGTCCCGCGAATCGATCGACCGCTTCCGCCATGAGCATGATCTCGATATCAGTTGGGGCCGTTTTGCTGAAAACATAACCACCGAAGCGATCGATTTATCGCAACTCAATTTGCTCGATACCCTGGTGATCGATGAGACAGTGCTGGAGGTGACCCAGATTGGCAAACAATGCCACGGCACGGGCTGCTCAATCTTCCAAACTGTCGGGCGCTGTGTGATGCCCACGGAAGGGATTTTTTGCCGGGTTCGTCAAGGGGGGCGCATCCAGCCCGCGTCTCCAATTACCCACGTCCGCCGCTGTTTGCCGGTGTGGGTGATTACCCTCAGCGACCGGGTGAGCCAGGGAGTGTATGCGGACGCCACGGGGCCCTGGATCCAAGAGCGCCTGCATGCCTTTTGGGAATCCCGGGGATGGAATCTGGCCATCCAGGCAGAGGGGATCGCCGATGATCCTGCCTTGTTATCGAATCTCCTACAAAAAGCCAAAAAAGAGAATCCCGCGCTGCTGATCACCACGGGGGGGACCGGGGTCGGACCCCGGGATTGTACACCGGATGTCGTTTTGGCGATGGCGGATAAAACCATCCCCGGCATCATGGAATGGATCCGGCTGAAATACGGGGCAACCTTCCCCAACGCCCTTTTGAGCCGCTCGGTCGCGGCGGTTATGGGATCCACGCTGGTTTTAACCTTGCCCGGCAGTCAAAAAGCGGTCCATGAATATATGGAAGAACTGGAAAAAGTTTTCGAACACCTGGTCTTTTTGTTACAGGGGATTGAAATGCATTAAGAGTTCAGGGTAAGATGCATCCACGGGCTGCAGTTGAAAAACACCTTCTTCGCCTCACAGCAAAGGCCGCAC
>JAVFAP010000597.1:0-3014 GCA_034002445.1 bacterium
ATTGCTACAGGTGTCATCGAAGGGGTCTCCTCCAGGGATTGGCGCGTGCGCTTCTGCTTGAACCGGGATCAGTCTTATGCTACTCATTAGGATATACGAACGAGGGACGAGATGTTTGCTTTTTTTCAAAGCAGAAGTCACTTAAACACCGAATCAACGTTCCTCCTATTATGGATAGACTCGATCAAAAACGAAGTGAACCAGAATGAAGAATGGAGAGGCAACCATGAAAGATAAACAATGCGCCGTGGTGACGGGATCCAGCCGAGGGATTGGCCGGGGGATCGCCATCGAACTCGCGAAAGCCGGATATAACATCCTTGTCAATTACGCAGGAAATCAAAATGCGGCGGAAGAAACCAAGCGGCAAGTTGAAGAACAAGGGGTGCGGGCGGAGATTGTCAAAGCCAATATCGCCGATGCGCATGACCGGCTTTTTTTGATCGATGAAGCGCTTTCCATCTTTGGCCGCATCGACCTGCTGGTGAATAACGCCGGCATCGCACCCAAGGTGCGGGCGGATTTGCTGGAAATGAGCTCGGATAGTTTTGACGAACTTCTGACCACCAATTTGAAAGGACCCTTCTTTTTAACCCAGTATTCCGCTAAGAAGATGATCGAACTGCGGGAAGCGGGGTTGATCGATATGGGGCGGATCGTGTTTGTTACCTCGATCTCGGCCTATGTTTCCTCTATCAGCCGGGGGGAATACTGCCTGTCCAAGGCGGGGCTCTCCATGGCGGTGCAGTTGTTCGCCGACCGTTTGGCGAAAGAATCGATTTGGGTCTACGAGATCCAACCTGGGATCATCGCGACGGATATGACTTCGGTGGTGAAGGACAAGTATGACAAACTCTTCGCGGAAGGCATTACCCCCCAGCCGCGCTGGGGCACCCCGGTGGATGTAGGCAAGGCCGTATCCGCCATTGCCCAGGGGTATTTCGATTACTCCACCGGCACCCGAATCGAAGTGGGGGGCGGCTTTGGGGTACGCCGGTTGTAAACGTGGTGGCTACGCCTCTACCGTGGAGGCGCACTCTGGATCCCGGCAGGATTGGCCATCGGGCTTGCTGTGGAGTCGGGAAAGAATGAACAGGCAGACCCCACTGTAGACGATCCCGATCAGGGATGTTTCCAAAACCAGGTATCCCACGCCGGTGAGGGCCACAATCGCGTAAAAAATCGGCGAGGCGGTGTGCGCTTCCAGGTCTTGGAGCCAATACAGGTAGCCGGGGATGAGGATCGGGAAGAGGTAGAACGCCAGGCGCCACACATCGGTTGTGATGGCCAATTGCAGGACACAAAGCAGAGTATAATACCCCGCCGCGCGCTGCCAACTCTGGGGTGCGCGGCGATAGCCTGCCAGGGCATAGGGGAGAAGGCCCACCATGCCGAAAGTGTAAAATTGCATGGATACCACGCGTTCATAGAAAGCGCGCCACTCCATCGTGCCCACTGCGCTCCAATAATAATAAAATGTGGTTGTTTCTGAAGCGGGGAGGAGCGGCCCTAGTTCATCCCCCATGACCCCCAAGGCGGTATTGGGGAAGTAGACATAACGGACAAGCCCATAAACCAGCAGGGAAGGGAGCGACACCCGGACGAGCCGCCGCAGCGACGGCGCGCTGAGGGTCCATCCATAATGGTAGAGATACCACAATGGAAGCAGGACCAGCGCCCACTCCCGGTTAAACACCCCCAGCAGGGTCGCGGTGGAAAACCAGGCGTCCTGGTTTTTGATCATGGCCCACAAAGCTAGCAGGATGAGGATATGGGAACTGGTATCGGCATTGTTAATCCCAAAATCCTTGAGAAGATCAATCATTCCGCCACAACAAGCCAGCAAGCAAACTCCTATCAACGACAGTCGGGCAGAGAACGTCATTGCCCGCAGAAATCCATAGAACACCACGCAAAGCAGCACCGCGAAGGGGACTGGAATTCGGGGGTCGCCTGGGGTGGGGATGATGTGCATGAGGTTCAGCACCACAGGCATCAGCACCCGGTATCCCAGAGGACGCATGACACCGTAGTAGGGATTGACCGCTCCCGCGTTGACATATCCCCAGGGCGCAGGCGGCTCCAAACTATAAAAGCGAACCGTCAAAATGACGGATAGGATGACAGTCAACAGAATGATGATGCCTGTGCGGTGTTTCATGGGTTTCCCTCCAACGCCCAGAAGGGAAGTCCGGGAGCCCGAAAAAAGCCCACATCGCAAAGAAAGGATTTGCCATTGGTGTTGACTGGAACGAGGAAGAGGGACTGGGGCGCACCCGGATTTTCGAGCATGGCGATCCGGTCCCGCCAGATCGATCCCCCCGCGGGGATGAGCGGGCTTCGTTTGCGGATGGTTTGCGATGCGGCCGACAGGCGCATTTCAATCTGAGTCGGCCGCTGATTGACGCCCACGGTATAGAAGAAAAGCCCGGTGGATTTGGGGATGGAAGTATTCTGGGTTTGATCCCAATCCAGACGCCATTCCATGGAGGTTACGGTTTCACCATCCTTGGCCAGCCGCAGGGCAGAGAGGTGTTCACGCTGAAAATGGGCCTGCATTTCCAGCGGCAAGGTGATTGTGACGGCTTCCGGCGGGTTGATCCAACGGATTGGAGAGGAGGAGGCTTGGTTGGAATCCATCGTGTCGCGGAGTGAGTAAATTTTTATGGGACGGGTAACCCACGCGCCCAAACAAAACACGGTGATCAACGAAAAGCACAGCACTTCAACCAATAAGGAAAAAGGTTTCATGGGTAGTATGAAGAATGATCCATGTTTTTTTTTGTGGTTTGATTATACAATAAGGAATGTTATTTGTCATGAATCCAACGTGAGGTGAGTTTATATATGAGATTTCCCAGATGCAGTGGTATTCTTCTCCATCCCACATCCTTTCCCAGCCGGTACGGTATTGGAGAAATTGGTTCGGAAGCGTATCGGTTTCTTGATTTTCTGGCGCATAGTGGGCAAAGTTTGTGGCAGGTGTTGCCTTTAGGCCCAACCGGATATGGGGA
>JAVFAP010000598.1:0-3009 GCA_034002445.1 bacterium
GGATATGACCAAGGTGCGGGAACAGAGGATTTTCCAGGAATTGATTTCCTGCAATACGGGACAATTTTCTTGGTATACGATCGGATTTTTTCTCTGGAGTTTTTTAAGATACCAGAACCAGCGGGCAACAATCCAGGGGTAAAACAAACAACTGAGGGCCTGGCTGGACTTTTTGAGGCGGTCGGGGTAGATGGTAATTGAACCCAACCCACATTGCGCAAAAATGTAGTATAAGTAATACAGACCAATGGGATGAATATGGCCGGTGGTGTGGATTTCATTTTTGTTTTGAATGGGCAGGGGGCCGTAGAGCAAGGCAAAACCACTGAAAAACGAACGGAGGCGGGAGTTGATATTGAGGAGATTGGGCGTGGTGACAAAAATCTTGCCACCTGGCTTGGTAATACGGACCAGTTCGCGGACAAAGGCGAACTGGTTTTCCAAGTGCTCGATCACCTCGATACTCACCACATCGTCAAAAGCCTCATCCGGATAGGGTAAGGGGTGATCCAGATTGGCTGGCTGGCACTCGATCCGGGGGTATTTGAAGAGATGGGGATTCAGATCGCAGGCGTAAAATTGCAGATCCTGGTTTTCCATCCCCCGCGCCGCCAGGCTGTTTTCCAAGGCGTGCAGAAAAAAGCCTTCGCCCGCGCCGACATCCAGAATAGTTTTCCCGGCCAACTCGTCTTGCAGCAAACACTGAATGATGGCCTGACTGGCGGCTGGCGGGGAATAGGAAATAATGGCATTCATCCGTTTTAATCCATCTTCTTTTTTTGTGGCTCTAGAATCCAAATCATCTTACTGGAGATTTTGCTCGAAGGGAACGTTTTCCTTCCTTCGGATTAGACAAACCTTCTGGACGGATTGATACCATCTCCTTGACTCTCGGTCCATTCATGCCAGCGTATACAGGTTCCTGGAATATTGAATCGCCCTGGATCCAATAATCCCTTACAACTGTGATGAGGGGGGGTTCGTTCCATAGGGTAAACCACTCTCTTCACAAAGGAGAAGAATGATGGGACATAGAATGTTTTACTCTCTATTGTCTTGCCTTGTTTTTTGTCTTGCCAGCGCCGTGCATTCCCCGGCAAGCCAACCGATTGACCAAAGTTTCACCACCCCTCCGCGTGAATTTGGGGTTCGCTGCTGGTGGTGGTGGCTGAATGGCAACGTAACCAAAGAGGCCATCACCCGCGATCTGGAGGAGATGATAGCCAAGGGGTTCAGCGGCGCCATGATCTTCGACGCGGGCGGCGCGGAGCAACGGGGCAACAGCCAGGTTCCCGCTGGCCCCACGTTTGCCAGCCCGGCCTGGGTGGAGTTGTATCTCCACGCGCTCAATGAAGCCCAGCGCTTGGGTTTGGAGATGGGCCTTTCCATCCAGAGCGGCTGGAACTTGGGCGGCCCCTTCGTAACTCCCGATTTTGCCGCCAAGCAAATCACCTTCACTGAAACCCAAGTAACAGGGCCTGCCACGGAAAGGCTTCATCTTCCCAAACCATCCCACCGGGATGGATTTTATAAAGATATTTGTGTCCTGGCGTATAAAAAAAGCGCCCCGCAGGAATCGCCCATCCAATACGAGGTCAAAACCAGTTCCGCGCAGAGCGAGTTCACTGGGTTCAATGCCTTTGATGGCGATCCTGCCACTTTTTGGGTCAGCGGAGGCAATCAGCCTGGCGAGGGACCGACAGAGGCCAAGCCTGAATGGTATGAAGTCCATCTTTCCAAACCTTTAAAGCTATCAAAAATCCAGCTGAAGGGCCGCGATGGGTACGGGCCTCGCGCGTGCAAAGTGTATATCGCTTCCGATGGGGCGGCATGGCGACTTATCGGAGAAAATAACGCCATGGATTCACAACCGCAGGCTTTTCGTGTTCCCAAAACCCAGGTTCAATCCTTCCGGTTCGAGTTTACCGCCGCGCAGGATCCCCGCTATCCAGACAATCCCCGCAATGTGCAGGTGGCGGATATCACCCTATTGGACCCCGCCGGCAATCCAGTTGCTTTGGGCCGAAAGCAGAGCCCCATCCAGAATCTATCCCTCAAAACAATGGTACGCGAACTGGGCGGCTCCGCCCCGGATTGCCGCTTTTTACTGGATGATCTTCCCGCTACACCGGGGGAGGAAGATGTCAAAGCAGCGGGTGTGCAGGACCTCACCAGCCACTTGCAAGAGGATGGCTCCCTGGATTGGCAGGCTCCCGAAGGGGAGTGGACGGTCCTGCGTTTTGGCTACACGGTGACCGATGCCCATGTCTCGACTTACAGCGCCGACTGGCATGGCCGGGTAATCGACTACCTCAGTCCAGCAGCGTTTGACCGGTACTGGGACACCGTCGTCACGCCGCTATTGGACAGCGCCGGGCCCTTGGTGGGGACCGTGCTGAAACAATTGGAAACCGACAGTTGGGAATGTGGCGGGATGAACTGGACCCCCGCCATGCGGGCAGAGTTCCAGCGCTTTCGGGGGTATGATCTGCTGCCGTACATGCCCATCTTCGCGGGCAAGATTGTGGAAGACCGCGAAACCAGCAACCGCTTTCTGGCCGATTTCCGTAAAACACTGGGGGATTGTGTCGCCCACAACCACTACGCCCATTTTGCGGAACGCGCGAAGGTGTATACCCTGGGAATCCAGCCCGAATCCGGCGGGCCCCACGCGGGACCGTTTGACGCGATCAAAAACCTGGGCTTCAACGATATCGTGATGGGGGAATTTTGGGTGCCTTCGCCCCACCGCCCCAAGCCGGATAACCGCTTTTTTATCAAGCAGGCATCCTCTGTCGCCCATATCCATGGGAAAAAATATGTCGGGGCCGAATCATTCACCTCGATCGGGCCGCATTGGGAGGATGTGTTGTGGCAATCGCTGAAACCCAGCGCGGATCATGAATACGCATCGGGTCTCAACATGGTCTTCTTCCATACCTTCACCTGCTCCCCTAAGGAAATGGGGCTTCCGGGGCAGGAGTATTTTGCGGGGACTCATTTTAATCC
>JAVFAP010000599.1:0-2984 GCA_034002445.1 bacterium
AAGCCAACCTTCCTGCTTGGGAATCTGCTTCAATCTCTTGATCCCAGCGTTTCCAATCGGATTCCAAAAATTTCCGGCGAAATTCTTGGTATTCCGCATCCGTGAGTTCCTGAATGGCTTTTTCTAGTTCAGCGACCTTGCTCATAGCGCACCTGTATTCTGTTTTTCTAATTTTACCTTGGATTTCAGCATCGATCCAGAGGATTTTAGTTGACAAAGGGGACATGAAAAATCCCCCTTCCGGGTGGGAAGGGGGATTGGGAATTCATACGAACAACGTCGGGTCTTACATATCCACCCACGTGTTGCCGTTATTATGCGATTCAACCACTTTGCTGACAAAGTGAATGCCGTACCAGCCGTCATACACCGTGGCATATTTGGAGCCATCGGCTTTTTTGTAAGAACCCGCTTGATAGGCGCGCACATCGGCTTCGAAGCAGCGGTGCAGACGCGCGAAGGCGTCATGAAACGCTTCCGGATGGCCGGAAGGGATGGTGGGTTCCGCCAGCAGATCGGCGGGAATCTCCCCGAAGAAGCCATCATTGGCCTGGACTTCCCCGCGCCAGTAGACGCGTTCGGGCTGACCAGGCAAGAAGATGCGCACGCATTCGGGCTCTTCCTGACGCCAAATCAGGGTTCCCTTGGTCCCGTTGATTTCGATCCCGAGGTCATTCTTATGGCCAATCGCGACCTGGGTCGCCCGCACCATGGCCTTGCCGCCATTGGACAGTTCGCAGTACGAGAAGAAGTGATCGTCCAGCTGACGCCCACCCACGAAGGTTTCCATCCGGCCCAGTACCCGCTTGATATCCAGCCCGGTGACATAGCGCAGTTGCATGCAGGCGTGGGTACCGATATCACCGCCGCAGCAGCTGGCGCCAGCGCGCTTGGGATCAACCCGCCATTCGGCTTGCATAACGCCCGCGTCTTCTGTACGGCTGGCCAGCCAACCTTGAATGTAGTAGGCATCCACCCAGCGCACTTCCCCGAGCAGCCCGGAGGTCACGATAAAGCGGGAAAGGCGAGTGGTCCAATGCCCCAAATAAGTATGGGCGGTGCAGAAAGGGATATTCTTCTGATTGCACAGATCCACCAAATCCTGGGATTCTTGTTCGGTAATGGTCAGCGGTTTTTCGCAGAACACTGGAACCCCTTGCGATAACGCCTTTTTGGCGGGATCGTAGTGCACGTGGTTGGGGGTAACGATCAAGTAATAATCGACCCGTTCTCCCTCGGGTTTCTTCGCTTCTTCCGCGAACATTTCGTCATAACTGGTATACCCTTTGATCGGGTATGCCCAATTGGCGGCTTCTTTCATGGCGATTTCAGGATTGGGGTGCAACGCGGCACACGTCACCCGGCGGGTACCATCGAAGAAGATCGCTTTCTGATGGGGATTGACGATGAACGCCCCTCCACCACCACCGACAAGACCAACGTTTAAAGGCCGTTGGGACATATTTCATTCTCCTTTCCCAAGGTGTTAGAATGGGTATCGATTATTTCTTCTATTTTTTAGAAACGAGGCTCTCGCCTCCATCTCTTTCCGTGTTAAATATAGAGGAGGAACGCCGTTTTTTCTACCGCTTCACAACGGAGATTTCCCATTTATCATAAATAGGCAATCGATGCCAGCGGATTGAAACGAAGCATCCATTGAATTCGAACTCCCCATAGATGAAGGATCCTTTATGTTCTGGAAACGTAAAAAAAAAGAGCCGGCCCAACCCGCCCAGGCCGCCAAACCACCGCAACCCCAAGCCCCCGCGCCCGCGCGGCCTCCTGCTCCAACCCAGCCCCAGGCCACGCCCCAAGCGACGGCCCCGGCACAACCGTCACAACCGGCCAAGCCCGCTCCCGTGCCGCCTCCCAAGCCCAGCACCCCGGCCCCCCAAGCGGCCGCCACGCCAGCCAAACCGGGAGAACGCCCCAAAAAACAGGGCCTCTTCGCTAAACTGCGGGACCGCCTCCGTAAAACCAGCGAATCCATCACCCAGCGCACCCTGGAATTGTTCCGCCTCCGCGGCCGCATCGATGATGAACTCTTGGAACAACTGGAAGAGGTATTGATCAGCTCGGATATCGGCTTCGACACCACCCAGGATTTGATCAAGGAACTGCGCAACCGCATCCGCCGCGAGAAAAAAACCAACTCCAAGGATTTCAACTGGCTGGCCGGCACCCTGCGCGATCTGATCCACGAGATGCTGGAGCAGGACAACCGTGAGTTGCAGTTCGCCCCAACCGGCCCCACCATCTACCTGGTCATCGGAGTAAACGGCGTCGGCAAAACGACCGCCATCGGCAAAATGGCCTACCGCTTCAAGAATCAAGGCAAGAAAGTGCTTCTGGTGGCGGCGGACACCTTCCGGGCCGCCGCGATCGAACAACTGGTGCTCTGGTCAGAGGAAGCCGACGTCCCCATCGTCGCGGGCAAGGAACGTTCCGATCCCTCCTCGGTCGTCTACACAGCAATGACCAAGGCCAAGGAAACCCAGCCCGATATCGTCATCATTGATACCGCCGGACGTCTGCACACCAAGCACAACCTCATGCAGGAACTCGCCAAAATGTCGCGCGTCATCAGCCGCGATTTCGAAGGCGCCCCCCATGAAACCCTGCTGGTGCTGGACGCCTCCACTGGCCAAAACGCCCTCTCCCAGGCACGCGTGTTTATGGAATCCTGCGGCATCACCGGTCTCATCCTCACCAAACTGGATGGCACCGCGAAGGGCGGCATCGTCCTCGCCCTCCACAAACAACTGCAATTGCCCGTGAAATTCATCGGCGTGGGCGAAGAGATCGAAGATCTGGAAGTCTTCAACCCAGACCTCTTCTCCCGGGCCATATTCCCCCTCGATCCGATCGAAGGCGAAATGCCCCCAGAATCAACTCCCGTTTCCACCGCCTCCTCCTGAGTCCCACCCCTCCAAAATGTCCTGAAAAACCCCGCGCTGATCCAGGCGGGGTTTTCCCCATTT
>JAVFAP010000600.1:0-2980 GCA_034002445.1 bacterium
TAAATGCGCACCTGGGCGATATCGCGGTATTCGGAGCCGTCATCGAGGCGAATTTGCAGTTCTTCCGCATAAAATCCCGGCTTGGTGTATTCCTGGGGCAGCACCTGGACTTTTCGGACACCGCCTTTATGCAAGACCCATTGGTATGAAACAATTTTTCGGCCGGGGCGGGCAATGGAGCGGCTGGCATTCAGTTCCAGCAATTCCCCGGGCGAACCGAAGATATAGCCCCCCGCGACGGGGAGCGCGTTATCCGGGTAATCGCGCAAGTAGGCTTCGACCAAGTAGGGATAGGGGCTGAGATGGGTTTCCTTATAGTTGAGATCAAAATGCAAATGGGGGTCGGAGTGCTGGCTTTTCGTGCCCTGCCAGGTACACCCTGTTTTGCCGAGGATATCCCCCGAAGAGACGGACGCGGAGTCCAACAGGTGGGGGCGGATGGTTTCCAGATTCATGTGGGCGTAACGAATCCATAGGCCGTTCTCATTCCGGATACAGAGCCCGTTGGATTCGCCATCTCCCTTGGGCAAGGGGGTTTTGAAGACGGTCCCGTCAAAAAAACTGAGCACATCCAGGCGATCGGGCATCACCCCGTAATCTTCCCCCTTGTGATAGTAGATCGTGTCCTTGGTGGGCACGAGCGCGGCCCAGGTATTGGCATACAGGCTGGAGCGCCAGCGATACCTGGCGATGGGAAAGCGTACCATTTCCGGACCCCAGGGCTCACCTTCGCAGACCGCGGAAAGCCGGACCTCTTTCTGCAGATCCGTCATGGTCGCCAGGTCGCCATGCTCGCCCCAACTCTTGGTCATCTCCACATAGAGGCGGAGGCCGTCATGCTCTTGAGGCATCTGGTAGGGGCGGAACTTCAAAACCCGCAGTTCGCCATCGATGCGCAACACGACCTGTGCCTGCGAAAAAACTTTCTGATCGGCATTGTTGGCAGAGCGGTAATCGGGCTGAAACTGGTGAGCCACATCGACCAGTTCAATCTGCCAGGATTTGCCATTGCGCTGGAGGGAAATGGTTTCGCCGCAGTCCAGTTCAAACACGGTGGGCCAGCCCGCGAGATCCATCACGATGGTGCAAAAGGGGGTGGCGATCCAGCCCAGAAAGAAGAAGCCCACCCAGATAAGTCGTCCAATCATTAAAGCGATCCATTCTATTTTTATTCAGAAAGCATAAAACACTGTACCATAAAATGAATAGGAAGGAAACTTATTTTCTGGTTTTTATGCCGGTTTCATTCCCCCGAGTCTGAAGCCGTCTCAGCAGGCCGGGTGGGCAAACGCGCCGCCATGGCTTCTAACGATTGGCGCAGGTGGGCCCAGAGGCGGGCGGTGTGATCGGGGTATTGTCCCGCGCAATCCAACTCTTCGCCCAGACCGGCTTCTAAATCGAAGAGTTGATTTTGCTGCGTTTCGTAGTGATGGATCAATTTCCACTTCCCTTCCCGGATGGCGCTGACAGGCGCGGTGATGTGCTCATCCTCGGGAACATCCCAGGTGGGGTAGTAGTGGGGGTAGTGCCAGGTCATACAGGGCCGGGGCAGCGAGGAACTGGGGTCACGCAACAAGGGAACAAGATCGTGTCCGTCGCAAGGGCTGGTGTTGATCCCCGCCAAAGCGAGGATGGTGGGATAGAGATCCATGGAGATGACCGGCTCATGGCAAACGGTACCCGGCTGGGTCAAGCCAGGGACGTGCATCAGCAGGGGGACGCGAATTCCCCCTTCGTACAGGCTCCCCTTCCCAGACCGGAGAGGGTAGTTGCTGGTAACGCGCTGGCCCTTGTAGCGGTTGATATAGCCCCCATTATCGGAAACAAAAAGGACAGCGGTGTCTTGCTCCAGCCCGAGCGCCTGCAAGGCGGCGCGCAGACGGCCGACGTTTTCATCCAGGGAGCGCAGCATGGCGGCGTAATCGACATTTTGATGATGGAAGGCGGGATCGCGCTTGGTTTCGAATTCTTGCTTGTATTCCGGCTTCCCTTCCATGGGGGTATGAACTGTGTAGTAAGCCAGGTTGAGGAAGAAGGGGAAGTCTGCGGCGCTTTGCATGAACCGGATCGCTTCGTCGGTCAGGCGGTCGGTCAGGTACTCACCCGGTTTGGCGAACGGCACACCGGGGATGTAGCGGAGTTCTTGCTCTGGATTTCTTCCGCCCCGGTAAGGGGCGAAATAAGTAGGGGGAGCGCCCCAAATCGTACCGCCGATATTGAGATCAAAGCCCTGGGTTTCGGGGTAATACGCCGCGCCGCCCACATGCCATTTGCCGATATGAGCGGTGTGGTACCCCGCTTGCCGCAGCTGTTCCGCAATGGTGACATGGGAGAGGGGCAGATCGGCAACCGCAGGCGGCGGCTGCAAGGCGCGCGGCGGAGGCGGATTCAGGGCCGCTTCCCTCCAAATGGTCATGTGCAGGCGGGCGGGATGGAGACCGGTCAAGATAGAAGCCCGGGTGGGGGTACAAACCGGGCTGGAGGCATACGCATCCGTGAAGCGCAGACCTTCGCGGGCGAGACGGTCCAGATGGGGCGTTTCATGAAAGTCTCCCCCATACGAGGGGAGATCGCTCCAGCCGAGGTCGTCCACGGTGATCAAAATAATGTTGCGCCGCCGCCCCGCCTGGGGCTGCCGCGACGTGGCCAGAAGCGCGGCGGGAGCGAGGCATTGCAGGAAGGTGCGGCGGTCGATCATGTGGTTATCTTTCCACCGGAGGGAATAGTTTTTCGATCCATGCCTTGGTCTGTTTCAAGTAAGAATCCGGTTCCAGAGGGGCGTAATCCAGATAGGTGTAGTCCTCGATTTGTTTCGGCACGGCCGGTTCGATCTGGGTGCCCTCGTGCCATTCGTTGAACGAGGTAACCGAGACAATCTGGGGCTGGACTTCCAGCGCGGCCTGGAACATAGCGTCGTAGTAGGCTCCCTGCTTGCGGTCCCGCTGGTTTTTTGTGTTCCAGGGGCGGATGCGGGTATCGT
>JAVFAP010000601.1:0-2978 GCA_034002445.1 bacterium
CCCCCAGAAATTTCCACGGCCAATTGGGTTGCCGGTCCGGTCCCCAGCCAAAGAGAAAATAATCCACGTTGTGGGACTGGAAAAGCCGGGCGCGATCGGGGCTGTCCAGCATATCCACGTGATACCTAGAACCATAGGCGTAGTAGCGGCCGGTGTCTTCTTCCAGGTGGGTTTTGAATGGATCGCGGAACACATCGATGCTGGATAGATAGGCAATCGGTGTGGTGAGGGCTAAATAAGTACTTCCTGTTTCCGCATCAGGCCCCCGGTCGATGGGGGGGATCCCGTGATCCACCTGGTAGGCGGCGATAGCGGTTTGGATGGTTTTCATGGAGCCATACGTCTGCGCCAGCCGGGCTTTCAGTTGGGCACTCATCATGTTGGGCACCGCGATGGCGGCCAGAATGCCAATAATCGCCACCACCACCAACAATTCGATTAAAGTGAACGCTCTGTAGTTTTTCATTATTTCAAACTCAACTTGAAATTTCCTTATTGTAGTGGCTCGCTGTGTGAGTAGGCTTTGCGCGACAAGTCTAACTCGGTTGTCTTGCCATCCAGTTCCGCTCGCAGGAGGGAGGCAAAGGGCAACGCCGCCGAATCAATGCTATCTGGCAGAGACATCGTCCATAGATTCCCGTCTCGTTCGGCCTGGACAACGGTTTCACCGAGGATTAGGCTCAACGTGGCGTCCGGCATGGCTTCGCCACGGAGGGTATTGCCTTCGGTTTGAGTTAAGATGATAAAGGGCGTACTGGTTACCAGGCTGCGGTGAAATGCGGTCATCGCGTGCAAGGGCTCGCCTTCAAGCGGCGCCCCACCGGGACCCGCGGCCATTTCGTCGACAAACTCCTCCAACTCGGTGTCGGTCAGATTCTTGCCGAATTCATCCCCGTAATGCGCACCATTGGTGCCGTGGCAGCGGGCGCAATAGTTCTCAAAATACGCCAAGGGCTGAAAATCAAGGGGTGCGGCCAAGGCAACAGACACCTCCTGTTGTGGCGGGGGCGATTTGGTTTCGTTACATGCTGCCAGCGTAACCAAGCCAACCAGCAGCAGGATGGGTAAGGCATTCGGTTGGTTCATTCCATTCTCCTTAGTTGCCTTGTTCCACATCCCTTTGAGTCGCGGTGATGCGGTAAATACGGTGGGTGTGGTCGCAACTGAAGAGAATGCTACCATCCGGGGCCTGGACGCAATCAACGGGCCGGGCCAACACACCGTCTTCCCCCGCGGGCAGGTCGTCCCGAGTTATCGTGCTGACGATGCGCAGAGAGCCATACGGTTCTCCGGTCTGGTCATCAAATAAAACCCGGATGATGGAATAACCCACCCGTACGGAACTGTTCCATGAACCATGGCAGGCAATATACGCGTCGCCGATGGTGTCCTTGGGAAGGCTGGTTTGCTCGGTTACAAAGCAGAAACCATTCGGGGCCCAATGTGCACCGAGTGACCATTTGGGGGGAATGGTTTTCGCTGCCAGTTCTAAAATATCGGGGCGGTCGTAGTATTCCAGACGCGGCAAACGGTTTCCGGTGATGAAGGGATGACCGTAGAATCCGCCTTCGACGTAGTGGTTAAATTCGCAGGGGGGATGGTTGTTGGTAACAATCTGGTTATTACGGTCTTCTCCCAACTCTCGCCCATACCAGTCGCTACCATGATCCACGCCCCAGATCTCTTTTGTCCCAGGCCGGAATAAATATTTTTCCGTGTTGCGGATCCCCGTAGCGAAGAGTGTTTTTTGCTTGCCATCCAATGAAAATTTCCAAATTTTCTGCCGCTCGTTGTTGGTTTCATCCGTAATATTGCCGCTATCGCCCACGGAAGTATAAAAACCGTCCTCGGTGACCAGAATAGGCCGCCACCAGTGCCCCTTGCCGCCTGGCAACTGCCCTTCGGGGACAACAGTCACCACTTCATCGGCGACGCCATCCCCGTTGGTGTCCCGACCCCGGTGAATGGCGAGGGACTGGGTGAACCACAGCCAGCCGTCATAAAACTGCATGCCGTGGACCTGGGGTTTATCGGCGACAAAGGTGCCGATCACTTCATACACACCATCTTGATCGGTATCTCGTAGCGTTTGGATTGTCCCTGCCCGGGGGCTGCTGACATATAAATTGCCCTTGTCGTCAAATTCCATAAATCGGGCTTCTTTCAACTGGGGGGAGGCCGTGGTGACCTGGTACCCATCCCGAACCCGGAACGCGGGAACTTCTTCTGCCGCGAATCCACTCAAAACCACCTGCGTCAACAATCCTACACCGAACACCAATCCAGCGAACCTTTTGTTCGAATACTTCATCAGGCTTTCTCCTCCCATTGTCGGGGCTATTGATAATTTAACATAGTATGTAAAACTTTGGTTTATAAAAGGGGCTTTTTGGGAATGAGGAAAGAAGATGGTTTAACAGGGAAAGAGTGGGGAGTAATGGTAGAAAAAACCAGCCATTAAAGAAAAATCTATCCAACTTGGACAATAGTACAATACAACAAAACAGAGAATCCACGAATGGTCATGTGGCATTCACCCGGTCATATAAAGGGGGGATGACAACGGCAATCGATCCGATCGATGGTGCAATACCCGAGCCCATCAATTGGGTGGAGATTTCATTGAATGTGTGGTATCGTTT
The DNA here is from genome assembly GCA_034002445.1 of bacterium. Lineage (GTDB taxonomy): Bacteria > Hinthialibacterota > Hinthialibacteria > Hinthialibacterales > Hinthialibacteraceae > JAVFAP01. Next base: position 2,643 of record JAVFAP010000601.1, read on the forward strand.
CGATTGCATCAGGTTTCATGTTCGTTGAGTCAATTCCACTTGTTCTTGGAGGACAAATCCATGGTTGACCGCCGCGCTTTTCTTTCTCTCCTAGGCCAACTGACTGCTGGGGTGGCTGTGATGTCTCGTTCCCATGCGGAAGAAACACCCCGCAAGAAAGACCGTCTGGGGGAATGGATGCCCGCACGGAGACTGGGCCGTACCGGGGAAGATGTGACGATGCTGGGGATGGGGGGGTATCATTTTGGCGTCGGGCAAGACAAGGATGGCCAAGCTATCTTGGAAACCGCGTTGGAAAACGGTCTCCGCTTTGTCGATTGTGCCACCGAATACCAG
>JAVFAP010000602.1:0-2970 GCA_034002445.1 bacterium
TTGGGAGGGAATGTCTTGGCTTGCGGCATCCGGAGCCGCCTTGCTTTGAGAAAACGCGGGAACGCTGCATAACCCCCAACTCAACGCCAACGACAGGAGAATGATCCGTACTTTGTTTTGATTCATTGAGAACCCTTTCTCACTCCGGTAGGATTTCTTCTGGAGTATGGAACACGAAGTGCCCCCGCCGATCATGGTTTTACAAACTACAATCGAATTATTTCAGGACGCGAAACCAGAGGCATTCCAGTCATCCCTCTTTTATCATTGCTGGATTTGGGCAAAAAACAAGAGTCAATCCCCTTTTCGCGTCATGGCGCGGCTTGGGCCGGAACCGCAGGCGCGTATTTAACGGCGTTGATTTGCTCAAGTCGATCGGCTTCTTCTTCGGCCAACTGGGCTTCGTCCTCCTGGCCGGCCTGGCGCAGCAGCCGGGCCAAGTCCTGGTGATGGCCGGGGTAGATGGGATTGATTGCGATCACCCGGCGCTGTTCCGCGATCGCTTTCTCTTTGTTACCTATTTTGTCGTAGATCTGCGCCAGGCGCTGGTGCGCCACCTGATCTTCTTGGAGCCAGAGGGCTCGCTCGAACGCGGCGATGGCCTTGTTGGGCCAGCCATAGGCGGCGTAGTAGGTCCCCAAGAGATGGTAGACTTGGAAATTGAAGGGGTCATTCTGGCGGGCATCTTCCAAATAGGCGGCGGATGCCATGCTCTGGCTCTCTAGCCCCATGCGCAGTAACCGGTTCCCCTGCATCAGGCTGTATGCCATGACAAGCATGGCGAGGGCGCACCCCAGGCTGATTGTCCGGAAAATCCATCCCGAGGCTGGGATCTCCGCCTGGGGATCTCGGGGCTCGCGGACAACATACGCGGCCAGGGCGACAACGAGAAGGGCGTTGGCCGGGAGATGAAAAGGAAAACAGGAAAACGAATGAATCACGGCTACCCATACGCCAAGGTAAGCCCCCCAGGCATAGCCTGTGGAATGCGTACGCAATCGCTTTAGCGATGCCACCACCCAGGCTGTTACAAGCCATGCCGAGGTAAACACTCCCAGGGGCCCGGATTCGGATGCAGTCTCTAAAAACTGGAAATGGGGCTGATCAACCGGGGCGACAATTTCCCGGTCATGAGCGTCATTCTCCAGACCTGCGTAATTCAAGCCTTGATAATGCGCATGGACCGTCAGGTAATTCCCAAACCCAATCCCTGTGAACGGGTTCTCATCCATCATGATCCGGGTGGTGCGCCAGTTGAATTGGCGTGACCCGAATCCAGACCACCATTGCGGTGAGCGCATCGCTTCGCGGTAGAGTGATTCTCCGTGCCGGTTGTAGGGATTGTCCGCCAAGTACCAAGCCGCGCCCGCGAGGGCCAGCGCAGCCAGGAGCAAGGTACGCCCATAAGGAAGGCTGAGTTGGGTCCGGGTGAGAAGGAGAAAGAATCCTATGAGCCCCGCGGTTCCAGCCAGGGCGATCGTAACTCCCACACAGAATGTTAGGGCGATGCAGGCGGTAATGCAGAGTGTCGCGAGGGCCGATAAGATGATATCCCGCCAGAGCGCCTGGCGCCGCAAGCCCAGCGCGACAATGGGGGGGAGGCTGATCCCCAGGTATCCTGCCAAAAAGTTGGGATTCCCCAGCGTCGCGACAACCTTGGCCCGCCAATCTCTCACCCCACCGGTATTGGACCACAATTCAACCCCATAGTCCTGCAGTATCCCTTGGATCGCTAGTAGCGTGGCAACCACCGCAAGTAAGCGAAACACCGGCAGCGGGGAAGAGAGCAACGTCCACAACCGCCGAAAGGCGTAAAACAGACCGACAAAGAGGACCAGATTAAAAAACGCCCGAAACTGCAAGGGCGTTCGGTACTGGACCAAAATACTCAGAAAGGTCACGGTCAAGAACGCGGCGATGGGCCAATCCAGCGGTCCGCGCTGGTAGGCGCGGGGTGAGACCTGAAACACGATCAATACCAGCCACAATGCTGCCCACGCGGTTAGCCAGCAATACTTGGGCAACAGGTACGAGTCAAAGGTGATGGAACTGACAAAGAAAGGCGTTGTCGCCAGCGCCAGCATGGCGATGATCATTTCCCACCTGGCAAGAATGGGGGACGAGGGTGTTCTCATGGCTTGGTTTCCCCTTGGTTTTCGGTTTTGGATGACAGCAAGAAAAGATACCCCTTGGGTATGTAAGGTTGGTAGAAACTGGGCACGTCATCGAGATCTACCAGGAACGAATCCAGGGTCCGGGCTTGCATGGATTGCACGATATCCGTGGGCAGGGGAAATGAAGGGCTGACCACGGGCCGGGTCGCCGAACTGGGCAGGATCACCGTTTCCCAAGTATCCCGCAAGGATTCTTCCCGGGTGTTGTAGCGCTGATCCTGGCGTGCGGGTAAATCCAGCCCCAGTTGGCGGCCGATCTGTTCGCGGTACCAATCCAGGTACAAAAAACCCGCCCCCACCACGACAGAGCCCTCGCCCCGCCCTTCCGCGATTTGTTGGTAGAGTAGGGGCGAGAGTTCATTATCGGCCGTCTCGTAAACCAGACCGGTGATGATCACGGCTCGCTCTGGGGTTTGGGACCAGACTCTTCCCGCATAGCGGCTTGCGCTTAGGCTGTTGTTGGCCGAAAAACGGCTGGGGATGGAATGCACGGTCGGCACGAACGCAGTGATCAGGTTGCTTGGCCCGATGATCCGCCTCCCCATAGATGGGTTGGTCAGGGAGTCCAGTGATAAACAAACAGGGAGAAGAGATACGAGCAGACCAAAGGTTGCACCCAATCGATGGATGGAGGGCCGCAGTTCGGCTCGGTCCAGCCGGTCCAGAGTTTGGCTCAGCCCCATCGCCAGAGGCATCGTGATCAGAATCACCGAGGGCAGCATGAAGGTTTGCCAATCCCCAACCCGGTACAGGACCATGAATGCCTGGTATGCGGTATAAAGAGTTAGGGGAAACC
>JAVFAP010000603.1:0-2967 GCA_034002445.1 bacterium
TCGGAGGGATTGGCTTCGCTCCCCAACCGGTGAAACGACGACTTGCCGCACTCGAAACAACCCGCTTCTTTGAGTTCGAGTATGGTTTTATATTCCAGGTCCGGGCCGGTGTGGTGAATCGTTCCACACACGGTACATTGGTACCGCCCACCCGGGGTCCGCATGTCTCCCGTATACAATGGAGTATAACGCAAAGAGAACGAATTTTCAGGTGCAGGCGCCCCTCTTTCACAAATCAAAAGCGAGGACCGGTGTGCATGGATGGAGGCGCCATGATATTCATTGAAATGATGCAGAATCTCTTTGATGTTCCACCCCATTTGCAGAATATTTAACTGGATATTCCTCAAAATGGCAGGGGAGGGGAGGGGCATGGATAAAAAAAGCGTGCTTTCCGGCTGGCACGCGCTTAAACAACGAAACGAGAACAATGTGATTCCGTTTTCGGTGTAGGCTGGATCGGTCAAGGCGGCCTTGAATTGGCCGCAGAGATCCGCGGGGAACTCATCCCGGACATCATAGGTGCGGGTTTGGATGCACCCTTGGGATTGATTGGCAACGAATTCCAGGTAGCGAGTGTCGATATCCGCCACGAGGATAGGGGCAGCCAAACTGGGATCGGGCATAAAATGACGTCGCAGCAGGTGGCAGGCCAATGAAATCCCATCATCGTCACCCAAGAAAAACAGCGGTTCCGCCAACAAGCCCTGTTCCAGCAACAACAACGCCTTGCGGATGCCGGTTTCGGGGGTGGCATGGCTTTGGTCCAGGGTGACATCCACCTGCGGCCGCTGCTCGGCGAGAACGCGGAATTCATCCAGAACAGGCATGATCTCCGGGGGGAAGAAGCGGGTCATGCCCTGGCAGGTGGGGCAGAGCGTTTGCGGAGCCTTGCTTTGGCTGTACACACACTGTAACAGCGCCCGTCCCGACTCGGTCAGGCGCAGGTGATTTCCTGCTTCAAGAATCTCCCGCTTTTCCAATTCCCTCCGTAGGGCCGCGAGAACGGGGACGGGGATATGAACCGCGCGGGACCAGGTTCGCGTCGAGTCCGCTTTATCCTGGTAGAGGATCCAAAGGGCTTTGTTGATCCCATCCGGCCCTTCCCGTAACTTAACGGCTTCGGCCAATTCACGCAACCAGGGGAGTTTTTGCTCGGGAGCCAGGGAATGGAGTATACTCATCTTTTTTTATAGGATTCCCGAAAATGGAGCAGGGAAGTTAATAGATCGTTGATTGGAGTGGGGACGCCTTGTTCTTTCCCCAACCGGGAGATGGCGCCGTTGAGCGCGTCGATTTCGGTACGCCGTCCCTTTTCCAAGTCCCGCAGCATGGATGGGTAATGAGCGGCGGTGGGAGGGAGCATCTTTTGATAAAACACATCCAGGTAGGCGTCCGCGCACTGCCAAAACTGGCGGATGCCCTGGGCCTGAGTGACCGTGAACGCCTCGTGAACGACGCTCTCCATGATGGTTCGGGTTTCGCTGGCTTCGCCCAGGGCCCCATAGGGGACTTGTAACAGCGCGCCTAAGGGGTTGAGGGCGGAATTATACAGTATTTTAGCCCAGATAAACTCTTCCAACTGTTCAGTCGGTTCCACTAGAATCCCCGCTTCCCGCAGGGTGAGGCAGATGCCTTCCAACTGGTTCATTGGAGTTTGGCATAAGTAATGCCCCAGCCGAATCGCGTCGGCGTGCACGGTCACTTGTACCACGCCAGGATGAGGCAATTCGACTCCCGTGATCACCCGGGCACCCAAGGTCCGGTGCCAGCCGATGTGCTCGGCGATCATCTGGCAATTGCCATAGCCATTTTGAAAGGAGATGACTTGTGTTGCGTCGCCGAGGATCAGAAGGCAGGATTGGATCGCCGCCGCAGTATCGAAGGCTTTGACACAAAGCAGAACCTGATCGAAATGGTTCAATTCCTCCGGGATTTCCGCAACGGTTTCAAACGCGCTTTGGGGGCCGGTCTGGTAGTCCCCCCATACCCCGGAGATTTTGATCCCCTGCGAACGAATCCCTTCGATATTCCACTTTCGGCCGATAAAAACCACATGATGGCCGGCGCCGGCCAGCAAACCGCCCAGCAAGGTTCCGATCGCACCCGATCCAAAGATTAAATATCTCACAGTGTTTCCCTTTGTACGCAAATGGCCTCTGTGTATTTTTAACCAGAACCCAAAAGAGAAAAAGCCCCGTTGTGGGGCTTTTATTCGACTGCGTGGAAATAGCCAAACTTACTCGGTTTCTGGGAGCACAGAAATCATCTTGCGATTCCGTTTGGTTTCAAACTTAACGATCCCTGAGATCAGGGCGAAAAGGGTATCGTCGCCGCCGCGCCCCACGTTTTCGCCCGGATGGTATTTGGTGCCACGCTGACGGACCAAGATGGATCCCGCGGTAACAACCTGACCACCGAAGCGTTTGATGCCCAGACGTTTCGCGTTGCTATCGCGACCGTTCTTTAATTTTCCACCACCGCTTTTGACGTGAGCCATTGTTTATCTCCAAATTCTCTGAGGAATTACAACAAAAAGTCATCATACCGTAGAACTCTGAAAACACAAGAGTGAGGAATTGGATTCGTGGATTTTTTCCCGCTGTTCCTAGCCTGGTTGGGGCAGGGCTGAAGTCGGGTAGATGAGCCACTGGATGATTTGACACGGGCTGGGGATTGAATTTCTTTGTTCTTGCCACCATGCTTGAGCATAAGGAATCAATCATGAAACGAGCCCTGTTCAACCGTCTACCCAAACAGAAATGCCCTGTTCATTCCAAAAAACGCATGAAACAGGCAAGCCGACGGATTCTCTCGCGCTATTGTCGTCGGTGGTCGCGGCTGGAAACGAAATTCCTGGCTGGGGATACCATCGAGCCCTTGCATAAGAAGCGAGTCACCATCCGGCGGATACGGATCCATTTGCGGGCGTTTTCTTCCGTTTTTCCCCGGCGAATGCGGAAGCGT
>JAVFAP010000604.1:0-2952 GCA_034002445.1 bacterium
ATCCTCTTCCCTTTGATCCCACGACTCATGACGAACCGGCCCCAAAATTCTCACCACGTCCGCATGGACAAAGCATACCAGAAGAATCCAGGCGGTTCAACGAATCCAGAAAACTTCGCCCATGCATTGGGTTTACTAGGAGCCCCCCAACTCAGAGCAGGCAAAACCTCACCCCCTCGGCTTCATCCAACCTCAATTGGCTGCTTTGAGGATCTCGTACTCGCCCTTGGCGCATTCCACCACCCGGTTGGAATCTTCTTCAATCTTCACGTTGATGGTATTCTTGACATAATTCATGTCCAGAATGGTTCCTTCTCCAAACTCCGTCCGGACCCGAGTCCCCATCGGGGGGAACTCCTTCCGGGCGCATTGGTAAGAATCGACCTCATACGCCAGACAACACATCAAGCGGCCACAAAGACCGGAAATTTTGGTGGGGTTCAATGCCAGGTTCTGATCCTTGGCCATGCGGATGGTGATCGGATCGAATTTCTGCAAAAAGCGGGAGCAGCACAGTTCTTGCCCGCAAACCGAGTATCCCCCGATTTTTTTTGCCCGGTCTCGCACTCCAATCTGGCGCATCTCGATCCGGGTCTTGTATACATGCGCCAAGTCTTTCACGAGTTCCCGAAAATCGATGCGCTGCTCGGCGGTAAAATAAAAACGCAGTTTCTTTCCATCGAACGCGCGCTCCACCGTCGCCAGCGCCATCGGGAGATCCCGCTCCCGAATTTTATTGAGGCACAGATCAAACGCCTCCCGCTCGATCAGGCGGTTGTCCCGAAACACATCCAGGTCTTCCTGGGTGGCACTGCGCAGATAGTAGGTCTCGTTTTCAGGCGGTGCCCCTTTTTTCCACTCGACGAGAGGCGATTTAATCTTGGCAAGTTCCAAATCGCCATCGTGTTCCACCAGGCAATACGGAGTCGGTTCAAAGGAAGCGGCACTTTCCTCTTCCACACGAAACCGGGCGACCGTTCTGGCGTCCCGGACTTTTACTTCAATAATCTTCATAATGGGTGGCTCTCTATTGATAACGCCTCAAGGAGGAACGATTCGGTAAACAGACGGCAACAGGATACTTGGTTTGCCCATCCCCTGTCAACTCTAGACTAAATCATACCGCGGCAATCGCGGACTATCAACGTTCAGCCCACATATTCTCCCTTCTCCCCCATACGGGAAGGAAGGCCGAATCCATCCCATCCCCCGTAATTTTGCCCAAAGTTACATTGCGACTTGCCTCCAGTGTGCTATACTTCAGCACGAAACATCACCTTGGCCCGGCATCGGCCCATTTCGCCACGCATTCGGGCCGCTATTCTCTTCTATTCTTGAGTTAACATGGACCGCAAGCCCTCCCAACCATTTTCCAATCCTTCCCTGCCCAAGCGGGAAATTAAATTTTACCTTACCTCTCTCGGCTGCCCCAAAAACCTGGTGGAGAGCGAGGAAATGATGGCCAAAATGTCTCTTTCCGGCATGGTTCTGGTCCACGAACCGGAAGAGGCCGACTTGCTCATCGTCAACACCTGCGGCTTTATCACCCCCGCCAAGCAGGAATCGATCGACGTCATCCTGGATCTGGCCGAACTGCGCGAAAAAAATCCCTGGCAGCGTTTGGTCGTCGTGGGCTGCATGGTGCAGCGCTACCGCGAGCAAATGGCGGCAGAAATTCCCGAAATCGATGGCTTTGTCGGTGTGGAGGATAAACAAACACTGCTGGATATTGTCTGGAATGTCTTCGGACAAACCCCAATGCACCCTATTAATAACAGTTTCCCCTATGCCCCCCGCCTGCTGGCCACCCCCCCGCATATGGCCTATCTGCGGATCTCCGATGGGTGCTCGCACCAATGCAGTTACTGCGCCATCCCCATGATCCGCGGCAAACACAAATCCCGCCCCATGGAAGAGATTGTGCAGGAAGCCCGCTCGCTGGCCGCCGGCGGCGTAAAGGAACTGGTGATCGTCTCCCAGGATACGACTTCGTATGGCATCGACCTGTATGGCAAGGCGCAACTGAGCGATCTGCTGACTCAATTAGATAAAATTGAAGGCCTGTTGTGGATTCGCCTGATGTACACCTATCCCCACCTGATCGATCAGCGCTTGGCGACGGTCTTTGCCCAATCCCAGAAACTGCTCCCGTATATCGATATGCCCATCCAGCACGGCGATCCCGAAATCCTCAAACTGATGAAGCGGGGCTCGAATGATACCCACATCCGCAAAGCGGTCGCGCTTCTGCGGGAAGCGCGACGGGAGATGGTGATCCGTACCACGGTCATCACCGGTTTCCCCGGGGAGCGCAATAGCCATTTCCAAACCATGTGGGATCTGCTGAAGGAGATGGATTTTGACCGCGTCGGCGTCTTCCCCTACTACCGCGAAGACAGCACCCCTGCCGCCGATCTCCCCAACCAGGTAGCCGACCGCGTCAAGAATAAACGGGTGGCGACACTGAACGAATGGGCCGCCGACCAGGCCCGGCAGAAGAACGAACGCTGGATGGGCCAAATCATCCCGGTTTTGATCGAAAGCAAAAACCTCGAAAACGGCGGTTACTTTGGCCGCTATTGGGGTCAGGCCCCCGAGGTCGATGGCCAGGTGCTGATCCAAGGCGCCAACCTGCCTCTAGGTGAATTCGCCCCAGTCCGCATCGACCGCGCCGATGAAGACAACCTCTACGGCTACGCCCACGTGGAGGTGGCCACCCCAATTTTGTGAAAAAAAGTGGATTTGAGGCCTTGGCTTTTTATTCCCGGAGTTTATACTTATGAACGCTGAAGAGAAATCGGCAACCGATGGGCCCCTCCATCGAATACCCATTTCCCTTTCGCCATAAAAATCAAAAATAATGCGCCGATGGCTCAACTGGATAGAGCACCTGACTACGGATCAGGAGGTTTGGGGTTCGAATCCCTATCGGCGTATTTTGATTTTATTGGA
>JAVFAP010000605.1:0-2943 GCA_034002445.1 bacterium
AGGGCTTTGATGGTGTAATCACCCTGGTTGACCTCATCCGCCAACTGAAAATCAGCGGACACGATCCCAAATTCAGAGGTCGGCTGGGTTTCCTTAAACACCTTGTTTCCCTTGCCGTCGTAGACCTCCAAGGTGATCTCTTTTTCCGCCAAGGGTTCACCAGTGCTTTTATGCGCGGCCAGCGCCCGCAGATGCATCACCTGGTTGGGTTGATACACCGGTTTGTCGGTGACCAGGAAAATCTTGGTTCCGGGGACGATGGACACCGTGGAAGTGATCTCTTTTTTCTGGTTCTGGGCGTCCACGGTGATTTTCAGGGTGTAATCGCCTTTAGCCAGATCTGGCACTGGGATCGTCACCGCCGCCGCGCCCTGGGAATCGCTGAGGGCCTGCCCTTGGGTACGCGCGGTGGTCTCTTTACCCTGGAAGAGTTCCGCTTTCACGACCGCGTTTTCTATGGGCGTGTTCTTGCCGCTCCTTGACACGATCACCCGGACCACCGCTTGGGTGCCACTTACCCACTCCCGCTGCCCGATGATGTGGATTTCTTGCTCCGCGGAGGCGGCCCGAGGCCGTTTGATCCAAGTCTGATCCTGGAAATCAATTCGAACAACGACAGGGTCTTGAAATCCCTCGGGGATGGGCAGGGCGATCTGCTCGGCTTGTTTGCCATTGACGATAAACAGTTTTTTAAAAATCTCTGCGACGGACTCGTAGGATTTGTTCAAAAGCGAAACAGAAATATCGCCGACAAAGGGTTCGCTCTGATTATACGCGAAGGGAAGGGTAATCGCCACCATTCCCCCTTGGGTGGTGAGTTGAATGGCTTGGCCATCCAGCTGGATCGCCGCCTCTGGGGTGGCAGGATAAAAGATATCGCCTCCCAACGCAAGCATGAATCCGATAAGCAGCCAAAAGTAGGAAAATCGCAGGGTTCTCATGATAGCACCTCGAATGACTTTTTTGTTGGGATGGGGCATGGATCCACAGGGGGCATGTGTTGCTTTTATTCAGCCTGCGTTGGATCGATGCGGAGATCGGGGATAAAATGCCCGTTTTCATCTATGATTTTGATCGAGAATTTCCACTCGGTACTCTGGCCTAGGAAGGGATAGGATTTGATCTGGAGTTGATTCCATCCTTGCTTCATCTGCACGGGAGGCAGAATCTGTAAACTGGTCTCGTAGGTGCCGTTCCAGGTTCTGCCATAAATTGGTTCTTCATTCCACCAGATCCAGGCACCGGTACTGGCCTGGATCATCAGGCGGATGGTGCGGGGCTGGGACGAATCAATCGCGGTCGCGGCGAAAAGAGCATGGTTTTGCTCTGGTTTCTTCACCCAGGTCAAACAATCCACGACGCCTTTCTCGTTAGGATAGGGGCGTTGCCACTGAAGTTTGGTTTTACCGATCCCTTTGAAACGTTCTTTGGGATCGATCGGCAGGTAATCGATAAGGCTCGCTTCGCTTGCCACCGGTCCCACCAGCATAAAATCCTTGATGCCAAATGTATCCTGGATTTTTTCCTCCACCTGGCTGGCCAGCCGGCTGGCCTTGTCCCACGTGGGATCGGCGCGGTTGCAGTGGGCCATGATGCGGTGACACCAGTGCAGAGTGCCTTCCGGGCTGCTGCTTTGAATCTGATCCGCGACCGCGAAGGCCAGTTTGGGGAAATGGGGGGAGTGCGGGTAGAGTTGCTGAAAACTCTCCAGCGCCTGGGTAGTTTGATGGGTCTTGGAATTTTCTTTAAGCAACAGATTGACGATGGAAAGCCGCGCCTGCTCGCAATAGGGCTCCATGCTGTTGAAATGGCGGATCATGGTTTGATAGGTCGCGACACTTTCGGTATTGTTCCCCAATTGCTGCAAGGTATCCGCCTTGAGGATCAGAGCGAGTGCCAGCCACTGGCTCTGCTCTGGAAATTTGCTTTCTAAATCCGATAAAAAAACTACCGCGCTTTGCAGCAATGCCTGGCGTTCTTCCCCCACCTTGGTGAACGCGGTGTTATAAAGCCGCAACCCGGTCTGGAAATAGGTCTTGGCGGAGATGCTGTCCTTCTCTTCCATCTCCACCGGAGCGGCAGAGGCGGGCCCGGCTGGCTCCAGTTTGGAGGTGGAAACAGAGAACGTATGGGGTGGATTGATTTCGCCAGGCTCGCTTCGAACTACCTGAACCGGCGGTGCGCTTTTTGTGTTGACCACATAATTGCGCTGGGGGACGGCATACCCCAGCGTGTCGTGGGAAACCGGTAGTTGCGCCAGCAGAATGTCCCCTTCGGACACCGGAAATGGAATGGAATCCGGTTGGGTTGCGTGGGGCTCGTTTCGTGCGAGTTGCGGGGTATCCTTCTGCCAACGATCGGATTTCTCCTGGGGGGCTGATTGCGACGCCGAGGATGTGCCTGGGACCAGGTGGTCGTAATTTTGATAAATCCCCGCTCCAATGAGTAGAAGGATAAACGAAACGGCGGTGGCCATCGAATAAAAATGCCATTCCGATGTGATCTGAACATTCTCATCGGGACTTGCGGCATACTCCCGCACCTGGTCCTGAAGCGGCAAGGGGATGGTGGGGGGATCCAACTTTTGCAGCGCGGCGTGGCTTATTTGCACCGCTTCCCACTCCGCGGCACAGGCCGGGCACGTAGCCAGATGATCTTGGAATTTCTGATCCAGCCCGGCTGGCAGCCCTTCGTATAACCGATCCATCATGCAGCGTTGAGCGATTTTGCATCTCATCGTGTTTCATACCCCCTGTCTTTCAATCCTTGGCGCAGCGCTAGTAAGGCATAATGCATCCGGCCTTTGACGGTGTTGGTGGAACATCCCGTGACCTTGGCGATTTCTTGGAAGGTCAAATTTGTTTTCTCCCGCAGCAGCAGGATTTCCCGCTGGGCTGCTGGCAAATTGGCGATGATCTCTTGCTTGACTGTTGGTAATTCGGT
>JAVFAP010000606.1:0-2942 GCA_034002445.1 bacterium
CATATGCACATGTCTTTGCCGACGAAAACCACCAAAGAGTTCGAAAAAGACTTCCCCACCCCCCTCCTGGATCGGGATTCTCACCTCCAATCCTATTTTCTTATCCAGGATGCCCTGCGAATGCTCGAGGATTCCCTCACATTGCCAGCCGCTTGGCACAAAACCGTCTCCAAATCGATCCTATCGATCCCCAATCTCTCCGAATCCCTCCTTCTTCAGGTTCTGGATAACGATACGCTACCCAAAACCCCCGATTTGATCACCCATCTAACCCAGCAGGGCATCGCCCAGAACGGCCCCCTTCTCCAACACTTCCTTTTTCACCGGGCCCTTCTACTGTATAATTCTCCCCATTTGCTGGACGACCCCGTCGATCTGATGAAAGCCGCCCTCTATCTCAATATCAAACGGGGCAACACCGAAGGCGAACGCAAATGCCGCCAATTTTTGATCGACCTGTTGGACGATGATCCCTTCTCCCATGAGGATAACGTTTTCGATCTGGACTCTCTTCACATCAATGAACAGACGATCTTGAAAATCATCCAGCATGAAACCGATCCCAAGCGCAATACCCAGATCAAACATTCATTCAAAGAAAAAAAAATCCGCCCCCTTCCTGGCCCTCCCGATACACCCCTGAAGGCACTGGGAAAGATATTGAAGCAATTCTTCAAGGAACACGAAAAGAACCAAAAAAAAGAAAGAAAAGAACAACGAGAACAAAGAGAAAAAACCAATCCTTCGCCCAAAGCCAAAGAGAAAAAAAGTACCGAAATTCTTCCACCTCCCTTTTGGGATGATTTCGATACGGAATGAGGAAAGCCCATGGATAACTTGCTCAGCCCCTACGTAATCCTCGGTGTCGATCCCCAGACCGCCACCGACCTCTCCGTCCGCAAAGCCTATATGGACGCGGTAATGAAGTATCCGCCCGACCGGCACCCCGATACGTTCGAGAAAATCCGTTCCGCCTACGAAAAGATCGCGACCGAACGCCAGCGGATCCGTCTGCGTCTCTTTCAAGGCGAGGATCGGCAAAACCCTCTGGATGCGTTGCCCAAGGATCAAACCATCAGCCCCATCCCCCCCGAAATGTGGATTCGCCTGATCGAGGCGGAAATGAAACGCAAATCGTAAACCATAACCATACTGGATACCACGATGAACGATACCAATCTCAATCCATTCCAATCCCAAGAAACCCCTGCGTCTCCCGAACCCCAGGCTCTCGACTCGATCGATCCCCGCCTAGTTCGCGAACTCCTCGCGTTTCTGCGCCAGACCGAACCCTGGCCCGAAGTGCTCCTCGACGCTCTGGAACCCCAAGGCCCCAAAGCCGATATCGCCAGCCTGGTGGCGGCGTTGACCGCCCTTCGCCAGGAAGCGGGCATGCAAGGCCGCCGCTTTCAACAATTAGAACAAGCGGTCCAAGCCAGCGATCCCCTGCAAACCGTCGTTCCCACCCTGCGCGAAATGACCGCTGGCTTCACCGAACTGCAATCCGTGATGCACACGGTCTCCACCGAGGCTCTGGCCCAGGCACGCAAGGAAGCGGCGGATGCCGCCCGCACCGAAACCTTCCACACCTTGATCGAGCCCTTGCTGGACACCCACGATCAGCTAACGCGCTTGATCGAGCAAAGTCAGACCCGCCAAAAAGCGCAATCCGGCTTCCACCTCTTCTCCCGCAAGGACACCAGCAAAGACCTCCTCGAAACCCTGGCCCTGACTTTGAAAAAAATAACCCAGCGCCTGCACACCCTGGATATCATCCCCATCGCGGCCGTGGGAAATCCCTTTGACGCCCGCGAAATGAAGGCGGTCGATAAGATGGAATCACCCAGTTGCACCCAAATGACAGTCCTCGAAGTCTATCAGCAAGGCTACCGCCACCAGAACCAGACTCTCCGTTTTGCCGAAGTCAAAGTCCAATGCCCACCATCCTCTGCACTTGATGATGCTGTAGAAAAGTAATGGAGCCATCTCATGAGAAACACCACCACACCGCACCAAGAAACTGGAATTGTCGGGATCGATTTGGGAACAACCAACTCGGCCCTCTCCATATATAAAGACGGAAAAGTCACCGTGATCTCGATCGACGGGCATCCCCTGCTGCCTTCCTGCGTCGGCCTCGATCCCCAAAACGAAGTCGTTGTCGGCTATCCCGCCCTCAACCAATACATCCTCTTCCCCGAGCGGACGGTTAAATCCATCAAGCGGCGCATGGGCACAACCGATACCATCGTACTCGGCAAGGAATCCTTTCTCCCCGAAGAAATCTCCGCCATCATCCTCGGGCACCTGAAAAAAAAGGCGGAAGAAGTCTTGGGCATGCCCATCCCCTCCGCCGTGATCACCGTTCCCGCCTACTTCAGCGACACCCAGCGCAAAGCCACCCACGCCGCTGGCGAAATCGCCGGGTTCAAGGTGGAACGCATCATCAACGAACCCACGGCCGCCGCCCTCGCCTTCCGTCACTCCTCTCTCGCGGCCGATAAACCTGGCGGCGAAATTTCCGTGGTCTATGACCTCGGCGGCGGCACCTTCGATGTCTCCATCGTCCGCGAGGAACAAGCCTTGACCGAAGTCCTTGCCAGCCACGGCGACACCCACCTCGGCGGCGACGACTTCGACCAGCTGCTCTGTGACCATTTTCTCCACCATCTCCACAAAAACTACACCGAATCCCTGCGCGACAACCGCCAGGTGATGAACCGCCTCCTCCACGCCGCCGAAACCTGCAAAATCCAACTCAGCGATGCCACCTACTTCCGGGTGATGGAAGAAGATCTCCTCCCTGGCAGCAAAAAACCCATGCACCTGGATCTGGAAGTCAGTCGTATTGAGTTTGAAGAAATGATCCATGCCCATATCGACCGCACCATCGACTGCATCGAACAGGCCATGAAGGATGCCAAAATCAGTCCCAGCCAGAT
>JAVFAP010000607.1:0-2935 GCA_034002445.1 bacterium
TATTGTTTTTGGGGTGGGGGTGGGTGTGGGTGTCGCATAGGGTTCCGCTCATTTTTTTGTCAAAAAATTCGCTCCCCCCTAGGCTATCCAAGGGACGCGCTTGCTGCGCTGTTTGGATTTCGTTGATTGGATATTGTTTATGGGGTGGGGGAGGGAGTGGGTGATCTATTGTGCGGCTTGATGGTGGGCTAGTCTCGCTGCGCTCGCTTTGAGCCCACCCTACAGAGGCAGTGGGTAGTGGGTAGTGGGTAGTGGGTAGGATTCGGAAAAGATTTTTTGGGGGAGGTCAGAGATGGATAAGGTTCGGATTGGGATGATTGGGTCGCAGTTTATCGCGTCGATTCATGCGGAATCGATTGGTCGGCATGTGCGAGGAGCGGAGTTGGTGGCGGTGGCGTCGCCAACGCCGGGGCACGCAGAGGCGTTTGCGGGGCGGTTTGCGATTCCCCATGTATATGAAGACTACCGGGGCATGCTGGAAAGGGCGGATCTGGATTTGATCCTCGTCGCGGTGCCGAACGATCTGCATTGTGAGATGGTGTGTGACGCGGCGGAAGCGGGCAAGCACGTGATCGTGGAGAAGCCGTTTTGTCTCAATTTGGCGGAAGCGGACCGGATGATCCAGACCTGCCGGGAGCAGGATGTGAAGCTGATGTACGCCGAGGAACTGTGTTTTACCCCCAAGTATGTGCGGCTGAAAGAACTGGTGGACGAGGGGGCGATTGGGGATTTGATTTTAGTGAAGCAAGCCGAGCGTCATGATGGGCCGCACGCGCCCCATTTTTGGGATGTGGAGCGGTCGGGCGGGGGCGTCATGATGGATATGGGGTGCCATGCGATCGAATTCTTCCGCTGGATGGTGGGCCGGGAGGTGGGGATCGCCTCGGTCTATGCGGAGATGGGGGTGACGGTGCATCAGGAGAGGACTTTGGGGGATGATAACAGCCTGTGTATCGTCAAGTTCAAGAATGGGGTTACAGGGCTGGCGGAAGAGAGTTGGGTGAAAAAAGGCGGGATGGATGACCGGGCGGAGGTGATTGGTTCGAAAGGGTACGCGTCCGCCAACTTATTGCAGGGCAACGCGATTTTGACCTACAGTGAGGAGGGGTACGGGTACGCGGTGGAGAAGGCGGGGTCGTCGCGAGGGTGGAGTTTTACGATCTATGAAGAAGCGTGGAATTATGGGTTTCCCCAAGAGATGCAGCATTTTGTGGATTGTGTTCGGCATGATGAAACACCGCTGGTGACGGGGGAGGATGGCCGGGCGGTGTTGGAGGTGATTTATGCGGCGTATGCTTCGGCGGCGGAGCAGCGGGTGATTTCCCTGCCCCATGGATCGGCCGCCAAGCGGCCGATCGAGCCCTGGCTGCAAGCGCGGGCCAGAGGGGGGGCCAATCTTTGCGAGAATGAAAGTGCGAGTAAAATGGGCGAATAAGGGTTCTTTCCACTGGAAGGCTGGCGGGATGCGTCACTCTGCAATCCCGCCCCAGTTCGGCAAGTTTTGCCGGGATGGAAGCGTTTGTGTCGAGGGTGGAACCCTGGAGGAATGGATTTGAGCAGGAAAGGAAGCATCTCGTTTGTCCACCAAGCCTGGAATATCGTTTGAATACATTGATACGGAGCCCCAAATAGACCACGTTATCCGGCAGATGCGCCGTGTGACCCGGATCGCGGTTGACACCGAAGCCGATAGTATGCACCACTACTACGCGAAAGTGTGTTTGATTCAGCTGGCGATGGAGGGAGAGCATTGGATTGTCGATCCGCTGGCGGGATTGGATTTGGGGGAATTTATGGAAGTCCTCGCGCAAAAGCAGTTGATTTTGCATGGGGGTGATTATGACCTGCGGATGTTGCGGAGCAGTTTTGGATTTCGTCCCCAGCAAGGGGTGTTTGATACTGGACTGGCCGCGCAACTGTTAGGGTATTCTAAATTTGGATTGATTAGTCTGGTTGAGGCGCAGTTTCAGGTGACCTTGACCGATTTAGGGAAGAAGACGAATTGGTCCAAGCGGCCGCTGACATCCAGCCAATTGGAGTACGCCTGCAATGACACGCGGTATCTGGAAGCGATGACCGATATTTTTACGGAAAAGCTGACCGCGCTGGGGCGGCTGGAGTGGCATCGCGAACTTTGCCAGCGGATGGTGGATGGCACGCTGGAAGAAAAAGCCAAGGATGAAGACGACGCCTGGCGGATCAAGGGCAAGAGCCAGCTGGACCGGCGGCAGCTGGCGTTTTTACGGGAAATCTGGCATTGGCGTGAAGCCGAAGCGCAGCTGGCGGATTTGCCGCCGTTCAAAGTGCTGATGAATCAAAAGTTGATTGAACTGGCGCTCTGGGCTTCCGCGCATCCGACCACGCCGGTTTCCCAGGGGCCGAAATTACCGGTGACGTGCCGGGGGAAGCGGTTGCACGCGCTGGAAAAGGCGATCCACGCCGCCGCTAAGATGAGCCCCAAGGATTGGCCCTTCCATAAGAAGCCCACACCCGCCCCGAAGTCGGAGCCGTTTTTGAAGCAGCGGATTGAAAAGCTGGCGCAAGCGTGCACAGTGGTGGCGGAGGGTCTGGGTATTGCCGTGCCGGTCCTGGCTTCCAGGGCGATATTGAAAGCCATCGCGAACCATAAGCCCCAAACCAAGGAGGGGATGATCGAGACCTCGGGGATGCAGCGGTGGCAAGCGGATCTGTTATGGCCCGCGCTGCAGCCTTTGCTGCATGATGAGCAAACCTGAACCAGTTGACGGGCCGCTTGTGGAGTGAATTATGAATCCGGTTCTATCGATGGGGGTGAACGCGTCGGTGGTTTTACCCCCTTCCCCTTCCATTTTTTACCGCCAGGCCTGTAACAGCCTTATCCGGGAAGTGCAGCGACGGGTGGAGTTGGTTATCGAAACGTTGTATGGTTTTGACCCCATTCTTGCCAGCCCCGGCG
>JAVFAP010000608.1:0-2932 GCA_034002445.1 bacterium
CAAGCAATTGTGGGCGGCGCAGTTTTACGGCCATGGTGACGAGAGCGTTGACACTCACTGCGTTGTAAATCGTTGTGCTCCGTTCTTGAAACTGCCCTTCCTCATCGATATCAATTCCTTCAGAGAGCCAAAGATCGATGCGGTCAAGATAGGATTGATCAGGGTAGAGTTCATGGATTTGCGCCAGTGCCGCACTGACCACCCAGCGATGGTTTGGTGTATGCACACCGCCTGCAGCCATGCTCGATCCGGCTTTGATCAAGAAGGGTTTTATGATAGTGGCGATGCCATCTTCACCCGCCATCACAGCCAATTTCGCGGCGGTTGCCACGTGATGGACGACGAAACCAGTATCGGGTGGAGAATTGAAATTTGTGGTGAGCAGATCGATACTGCCATCGGGGGATTGGTTGCGTACCAAGAAATCGACCGCCCATTGCATTCGTTGAAGAAGCGGTTTGTTTTGATAGAATTTTGATTGGGGCACGACATAACCTGTGATCGCTTGTTCCAACACATTCGCCGCCGCTCCGCAGTGATACAATTCCCATTGGTCGGGGTAAGAACCGAATCCGCGGTGGGTGGGATCGGTTATTTGTTTATCGAGCAGATTCTGAAGAGCCGCATCGTGCTCATGAATAATGGCGGGATTGATTGCATGGTTATCTTGGTTCGCCCACACTGAAGCCATCGGGAATGATGTCATTAGCAGTAACGCTTCACGCCGGTCCATACGTTTCTCCATCAAATAAGTCTTAACAGGGATTTTCGCAATTGTCTTGCGAGAAAACCCCATTTGGCACTATCGTAACAGATTTTTGACGTGATTGCGAGTCTGCTTCGTTCGTTGTGAGCCCCCCCTACGTCGTGTCACCTGTAGGGTAGGCTCAAAGCCTCGATCGGCACGTATCCCACCATGGTGCCGCACTACGTCTGCGTAATCCAACACATCCCACCCACCCATTTCTATCAAAATAAGCGCTGAAAGCGCGCCCCTGGATAGCGAAGCGGGGAATCCGCGTTAGCGGATGGAACGCTGGAGCGTCATGCCGTGACTCTGTTGTCCTCCTGGAGCGCCACCAACCCCATCTCCATCTCCCCACCCCGTCAAACAAAAACGGCCCACGATCCAATGCTCACTGCCCATGAGATATTTTGAATCGGAAAACCGATATAGCGTATGGGGGAGTGTTCGGGATTCTCATAAAAAGTGGTTGAAAATTGAAAATTATTACGTTACTATCATTCATTGTTAGTTATGCTTTTTGTGGTTGGAGTGTTTGATGAATACCAGATTATACCCATTTGCAATCAGTCTCATTTGTATTTTCTCTGTTGGTATGAAGGTTTGGTTTTTGTATAATACGGTTGTTCCTTTGGACGCGTTATTGACCGGAGATATCCCGCTGTACTTGGAACTGGCGGATTCACTGTACGAGCAGGGGCAGTTTGGAACGGTTGGTCCTGAGGGGTTCACTCCCAATCTTCTGCGTACGCCAGGCTATCCCGCCTTTATCGTGGCGATTCGCCTACTGGTGGGGAACTCGTTGATCCCTCTGCTGTTGGTTCAGGCGATCCTTTCGGGAGTGATCTGTTTTCTGGTATACTGGCTTGCCAGGCGTCGCTGCCCTGAGCCTTTCGCCTTGCTGGCGGCCATGGTGGTGGCTGTCGATCCCGCCACCATTCACCATACACTTTTGCCTCTAACAGAATCCCTTTTCACCTTAGCCTTGGTGTTCGCGGTCATCGCCCTGGTCCGATGGAAATCCTCCGTGTCTCTATATTGGCTGGCTGGATCGGCACTCGGTTTGTCTGCCACGGTTTTGATCCGACCGATCTCCATGTATCTCGTGATCCCTCTGCTTCCCTTTGTGTGGCGAACCGAGCGATCCTGGCAGAAGACCCTGTTGTATCCAATCCTCTGGCTGATCCTTTTCCTGGCACCGATGGCGGGGTGGACTCTGCGCAATGCGGTGGTCGCTGGGGTTCCAACGTATTGTTCCATCTCCTCTTATAGTTTTCTGCTGTACCGGGGCGCGGGAGTCAAGGCGAAACTGGAAGGGATTCCCTTCATGGAGGCCCAATCTCTGCTCAAACAAGAAATGGCGGAAGCACAAGCCGCGTCTCCGCTCCCGCTTCGTGATTACCTGCAGGCGGTTAAACAGAAAGGATTGAACTACGTCATTCAGCATCCCATCGTGTATGCGCGGGTTCATTTGGAAGGGATGGTGCGGGCTCTTTTCGGCCCAGCAGTCTGCTATCTGTCCTGGCGGCTGGGTGGGACACAGGAGGGGCTCGGGATTCTAACGGCGTTGGAGAATGGGAATCTCCGGGAAGGATTGGCTTCGCTTCCGTATGCCCGTCTGGGGGTATCAATCGTTGAGTTGGGGTTTTCTCTCGCGCTGATCGGGTTCTCGGTGTGGGCGGTATGGCGGGCGAGCCGAGGAAGGGATTGGGAACTTGTGCTGATGGGGGTTGTCTGCCTTTACTTCATTCTGATATCCGGCGGTCCTGAAGCCGGTGCCCGCTTCCGGGTCCCCATCATCCCGTTTCTGGCGGTGTTGTCATCGTATGCTTTTTCTCTCTGGTGGCCCGGGGCAAAACGTTCTCGAGGAGAATGAAACGCTGAAACGATGCGGAGCGGCTTTGGGTAGACGCCAATTCCTCGCATGATCCACAGAGACAACCGCCCAGGGGGGAGACCATTTTTTGTCAAAAAAAAAGGTCTCCCCCCTGGGCTATCCAAGGAACGGCCTTTCAGGCCTTAACAAAAATGGGAAAAACAATAAGCGCTGAAAGCGCGTTTGCTGGATAGCGAAGTGGGGAACTCGCGTCCGCGGATGGAACGCTGCAGCGGTACGTCCCACTCCGTTCCCATGGTTGTGCAAAACCCTGCCAAGGCACCCCCCCGCACCTCATTTAACGTCAACCG
>JAVFAP010000609.1:0-2929 GCA_034002445.1 bacterium
TTCCCTCGATACCCGGATCCGCAACTTGCAGGAATATGAAGGCTTTACCGCCGAGAAAGCCCAGGAGATTATCGAAAAAACCGACCGGTCCCGAGCCGATTTCGTCAAAAAATATTTTCACAAAAATATCAACGATCCTGTGGATTATGATGTCGTGGTGAACATGGACCGCACCAGTCTGGACCCCGCTGTCAAAATCGTCCTGACCTGCCTGCGCGCCCGTGGTTTTGCCTTGGATGAGATCGGGGGGGATAAACGCAAAAAACGGTGATCCTTCCATCCCGTTTCCCAAGTCCTGGCCCGACTTGCCCGCCCCCCCGTGCGAGGGCGGGCATCCCCGTACTCCCCCATCCCGGGCAATGGAAATAAATTGTTCCTTGTGTCGTATGATAGTAAGAAGACATATCATTCATTTCATCGTTGCTTAAAGGAGAACTCCATGAATCGTTACTCTATCCAGGATTTCCTCACCAAAACCGCCGAACGCGACAAAGGCCAGGGGCTTTTCGAACTTGAAAGCGACCGCATCCTCGATATAAACCTCAATGGCATGGTCTGGTCCAAAATGGGATCGATGATCGCCTACCAGGGCCGCATCAAATTCACCCGCGAAGGAGTTTTGGAACATGGCCTGGGCAAATTGCTGAAACGGACCTTTACCGGTGAAGGGGTTCAACTGACCAAGGCGGAAGGGCAGGGAAGCCTGTTCTTGGCGGATAAAGGCAAAAAAGTGACGATTCTGGAACTTCAAAACGAGTCGATCTTCGTCAACGGCAATGATATCCTTGCGTTCGAGGGCCGTGTCAATTGGGATATCAAACTGATGCGCAAAATTACCGGGATGCTGGCGGGCGGCCTCTTCAACATCCGCCTCGATGGCCCCGGCCTCATCGCCATCACCACCCACTATGACCCCATGACCCTGCGGGTGACTCCGGGCGCTCCGGTCATCACCGATCCCAACGCCACCGTCGCCTGGTCCGGCAATCTTTCTCCTGATTTCCGTACCGATATCTCGCTCAAAACCTTTTTCGGCCGGGGCAGCGGCGAATCGGTCCAGATGGAATTCAGTGGCGATGGCTTCGTGGTCGTGCAACCCTTCGAGGAACTCTACCTCCAGGCAGGGCAATAAACCCAAGCCATCAGTAAAAAACTGCCTTCCCGCTATATCATTCTCCAGCCGTTTCCTTTATTCTACAAAAAATGATGACGGAATGGAGGCTTGAGAATTGTATGGATCGTAGAACCTTTATGCAAAAAACCGGCGTTGGCGCGGCCACGCTTTCCCTTGGGATGACGGCGGCGAGCGCCAAACGCGTGCTGGGCGCCAACGATAAAATCCGTTTTGGTCTGGTGGGCTGCGGGGGCCGCGGTTTGAGTTTGCTCATGATGTACGCCCGCGATCCCCGCGTTGAATTTGCTTATTTGTGTGACCCCGATCAAAACCGGGGGGGCCGGGAGTTTTCCATCCTCAAGGAAAACCACAATCCCCACTTGCAGCGGCTAACCGACTTTCGCCCCACCCTTGAAGATAAAAACCTCGATGTCCTGATGGTGGCCACCCCCGACCACTGGCACGCCCCCGCCACCATCCTGGCCTGCCAGGCGGGCAAGGATGTCTTTGTCGAAAAACCCATGTCCCACAATATCTGGGAAGGCCGCAAAATGGTCGAAGCGGCCGCAAAATACAACCGCATCGTCCAGGTTGGCATGCAGACCCGCAGCGCTCCCTACGCCCAGAAAGCGGTCGACTACATTCGCAGCGGGAAATTGGGGACCATCCACCTCTGCAAGATTTTCAACCTCAAAGCCGGCGATCCCTACCATGCCGATAAAGACTACAAACCCAACGATAAAGTGGATATGGATCTCTGGCTCGGCCCCGCTCGCGAGGAACTCGCCTATGTCTACCAAAGCAAGGGCTGGCTTTACCACTGGGACTTCTGCAACGGCGATATCATGAATGACGGAATTCACCAGATCGATATGGCCCGCTGGCTCATCGGCAAGCACATTCCCGCCAGTGCCTATTCCATCGGGGGCAACCTCGCCTTCCAGGATGACCGCGAAGTCCCGGATACACAATTGGCTTCCTATGAATTCGGAGACATGCTGGTGACCATCGAGGTGACCCAGTACGCGCCCTACATGAGTAAAACTCCCATGATTGTGCGTGAAACCGATACCTTCCCCTATTGGCCCCAAAACGCCACCCGGATCGAACTCTACGGCACCCAAGGCTTGATGATCTTCGGCCGCCATGGCGGTGGCTGGCAGGTCTTCACCACCGATGGCAAGGTTGTCGCCCAGGAATATGGCCGCGTCCCTGATGAACCCCACAAGGAAAATTTCCTCCACTGCCTTCAAACCCGGGAAAAACCCAATGCCAGCGCCGAAGAAGGGCACCTCAGCTGCCTAATGGTCCACATGGCCAATATCGCCTACCGCCTCGGCGGCCGTAAATTGGTCTTCGACCCGGCGAAGGAGGAATTCCCCCACGACGCCGAAGCCAACGCCATGCTGAAACGCGCCTACCGCGCTCCCTACTGTGTCCCGGAAGCGATCTCAAATATTTTGTAGGAATGTTAGAAGCGGGTATAGCATTACCAGGGCTGTACCCGCTTTGCGATCTTACCACGTCGCGAAATTATCCGCACATCGGGATCGCGATGGGAAAAATAGAATGATTGGATTAACAAGGAGATTTTTGAAGGAAACGATAGAAAGGTTGTACAAAGCGGGAGACGGGGGTCGAACCCGCAACCCTCAGCTTGGAAGGCTGATGCTCTAGCCAATTGAGCTACTCCCGCGTGAAACCGTCTCAGATTATCTCTTCCTTTCCGGGCCTGTCAAGCAGTTCTGGAAGAGAAAGCCGATTTTTATCAAGTTTCTTTCAGAGATAAATCGGTACATAGCCCAGCAGCAAGGA
>JAVFAP010000610.1:0-2929 GCA_034002445.1 bacterium
TTCAGGACATTGCAGCGGATCTTTGCGTGGTTGAGCCGGTCATCGGTGCGGACGATGCCAACATAATCCCACATCAGGCGGCGCAGCGCGTCCCGACAATTGACGATGCGCACCGCTTCCAGGCTCTGGTTGTGTTGTCCGGTCGTCCAGGTGGCGTGGATTTCCGGGGGCTCATGCCGATGCATCCCGGTTTCGATTGAGCGGTTCAAGGCCTGGGTGGCAAACACCAAAGCTTCCAGCAGAGAATTGCTGGCCAGGCGGTTGGCGCCATGCACGCCGGTGCAGGCGGCTTCGCCGGCGGCGAACAAGCCGGGGATGGTGGTTTCCGCGTCCAGGCCGGTAACCACTCCGCCACAGGTGAAATGGGCCGCGGGGACGACAGGGATGGGGTCGTGAGGTACATCGACGCCCTTGCTGATGCAGTACTCACTGATGTGGGGGAAGCGTTCCCGGAAGAATTGCTCGCTGAGATGGCTGACATCCAAGTGCACGCAGGCGTCACCCCGGGTTTTCATCTCATGATCGATCGCGCGGGCGACGATATCCCGGGGCGCGAGGTCCTTCATGGTATGGTAGGCGGGCATGAAGGCATGCCCATCCAGGGTGCGCAAAACCGCCCCCTCGCCCCGGACGGCTTCGGAGATCAAAAACGGTTCTTCATCCGGTGGATTTTTGAAGGCGGTGGGGTGGAACTGGATGAATTCCATGTTGGCGATTTCTGCCCCGGCGCGATAGGCCATGGCAATGCCGTCGCCGGTGGCGATGTAGGGATTGGTGCTATGGTAATACACCCGGTTGCAGCCGCCGGTGCAGACAATGGTGACGCTGGCCAGGAAGAGGTGCATGACCAAATTTTTTTCATCCCACACCCAGGCGCCCCAACACCGTCCCTTGCTGTCAATCACTAGATCGGCCACAAAGTGGTATTGAAACAACACCACGTTGGAACTGCGTTTGACGTTATCGATCAGTACGTTTTCGATTTCACGGCCCGTCAGGTCGTGGGCATGGACGATGCGCCGGTGAGAATGGCCCCCTTCGCGGCCCAGTTCGAAGGTGCCATCGTTTTGGATATTGAAGCGCGCGCCCAGGTCGATCAGTTCGCGAATCATCACCGGGCCGGTTTTGACAATTAATTCGACCGCATCGTGATGGCAAAGCCCGGCGCCCGCTTCGAGGGTATCATTGATATGGTATTGAAAATCATCGGTTTTATCCAATACCGCCGCGATTCCGCCTTGGGCGTAGTTGGTATTGGATTCATTGGCTTTCTTCTTGGTTACGATATTGACCGTGCCGTGGGGTGCCGCTTTCAGTCCCAGCGATAACCCCGTTACCCCAGACCCCAAGATGAGAAACGTACTACGAAAAACAGCCATCTTCTCTCCATTCCCCGTTTGTCTGCCCTGCCGTCATTCCCGTGTCCCCCAACACTGATATCAATCCTTATCGATGGCTTGGAAGAACTCTTTCACCCGTAGTCTTCTTCCGTGCGGTCTTCCACCCGGAGAAGGTGATTGTTTTCATCGACAAAGATGATGCGGTGAGAGTAGGTCTCCAGTTCTTCCTCGTCATAATCGGCATACGACAAAACCAGGACCTGGTCTCCCTTTTCGATCAACCGGGCGGCGGCCCCTTTGACACTGATGATCCCCGATCCCGCGGCGGCGGGAATGGCATAGGTCACCAGGCGGGCGCCATTGGCGAGGTTCAATACATGAATCTCCTCGCCGCATAGGATATCCGCGGCTTCCATTAATTCCCGGTCGATTGCCAAACTACCGGCATAGTGGATTTCCTTGCTGGTCACTCGGGCTTCTTGAATTTTGGATTTTAACATGGTCCGACGCATTTGTTGTTCGCCTTTATTCTTCAGACTTAAGTACTCAAAATCTCATATTGTCAATCAAGCGCGTTTTCCCAGCATGGATGGCGCCGAGAAAGATGGCGCCTTCCCGCACCGTCGCAATGGCTTTAAAGGTATTCTGATCGACAATCCCCAGATAGTCTAGCCGAATCGTGGATTTGGCCTCGATCTGGGCCCGGCCCGCGTCCAGAATGCGTGCGGCCGACCGCTCTCCGGCTTGAAACAGCGCCAGCCCCTGGTACAAGGCTTGGGATAAGACGAGCGCATCCGCCCGCTCGGCTGCCGAGAGATACACATTCCGGGACGACAGGGCCAAGCCATCGGGGTCACGGACGATGGGACAGCCGATAATCTCGATGGGGAAATGCAGATCCTGGGTCATCTGGCGGATGACCGCCAATTGCTGCGCGTCTTTTTCCCCGAAATAGGCGCGGTCTGGCTGGACGATGTTGAACAGCATGGCTACGACACTGCATACGCCCTGAAAATGGCCAGGCCGTTTCTCTCCACACCAGCCTTCACTTTGGGTGGGGGGGAGGACCGCCGTGGAATTCCCTTGGGGGTACATCGTCGCGACGGAAGGCAAGAGGACCGCGTGCACTCCTTCGGCTTCGAGCAGAGAGGTATCGCGGGCTTCGTCCCGGGGATAGCGGGAGTAATCTTCCGCTGGGCCGAATTGGGTTGGATTGACGAAGATACTGGTGATGACGATATCATTTTCGGCTTTTGCCGCCCGCACCAGGGATAGGTGGCCCTCATGCAGGAAGCCCATTGTGGGGACGAGGGCGATTCGTTGGCCGGCTTGCCGCGGCGGCTGCAAAAACCGCCGCAACCCTTCGATTGCAGAAAAGACCTCCACCGTTGCGTTTCCTTCTTCCTAATAGGATGACATCCTCAAAATCTATCATAAATCCAGGCCGGACAGCGGCAAGGGAACGAAACGGTGATTCCCGCGCTCGGTAAAAAAAAGAATGGCATTCCTTAGAGATTCAAGAGTTGGCCATAATAGTTGGTGTAAAACGAAACAATCATATAGACCATGGCCACCATCACCGCGAGATA
>JAVFAP010000611.1:0-2925 GCA_034002445.1 bacterium
GCTCTTGGGGATTGTCCTGGTGGGCTTCTGGTGGGCCAGCGATGTCTGGTTGTGCTTCGTCAATTGGCTAAAAGAAACGCCTACCTCGCCATCTTTCATGCGGTTGCGTCTTAGTACCCTGGTTTTGGCGGGTGTGGTCGTGGCCTCGCTGATCAACCCTTCGGGCTACCACATTCACCTCTTGCCCTCCAAGGTTACCCAGGACGCGTTCCTGGTTCAGCATATTGGGGAACTATCCCAGCCCCCGTTGCAGCATCTGCCGGCGTTTGAACTGATCATCCTGGGGCTGTTTGTCCTACCCATGCTGCAAGCGGGCAGAATCACGACATTTGAGGGATTTCTCATCGTTTTCTTCGGCCATCAGGCCTTGAATCACGTGCGGCATGTGCCCCTGTTCGCCCTGATTACCATCCCTCCTCTGATCAGCGCCTTGGCCGAGGAGCGCACGGCGCTCCTGCCCCCCGGCGACGAACACAAGAGTTTTAAGGAATTTTGGGGGAAACTGTACGCGAAAATTATCTGGTGCCTGCACCATCACCTGGACCTGGCCCTGGTGTTTCTGCTGGTCGCTTACCTGTTTGGTTGGCATGGCATTTGGCAGCGCAATGTCGCCAGTTTGCCCGATCTCTTCAAGGATGGCTACTATACCAAGGGCTACCCCACCAAGGCCTGTGACTTTATCGAATACAATAAAATCACGGGACGCATGTTCAACCACGACAACTTTGCCGGGTATCTGATTTGGCGTTTCTCCCCCGAATTCTCCAAAGTATGGACCGATACCCGCTATGATTTATGGGGGAGTTATTACATGAAGGAAGAACTGGCGGTGATCCATACCCTGGATATTCCCTTGGGATTTTATGACAAAAATGGAACCTGGATGAGTTTTGAAGACTACAAACGCATTCGCAGTGACCTCTTCAGCATCAAGACCCGAGAGGAACTGGATGTGGCGGTCAAGACCGATTCGTTCTTCCGCAGCGAAGGGATGGGCGAGGAATTCAAGGATTGGTACGCCTCGGGTAAACCCTACTGGAAATATGTCCTGGATAAATATCAGGTGGAGTATATCCTGATGTTCGGGGGCTTCCCCATCGACCGCGCGCTCAAGAAAAACTACGAAGGCTGGGTGCTAATCTACGAAAACCCTGATCCTAACGAGTGGTATACCATCCACATGCGCAATACTCCCGAAAACCAACAATGGATCCGGAAGTATGGCAAAACCCATCAAGAGCATTGGGTGGAACCCATCGCCCGGGGATCAGAAGCCGCCGCGCAGCCATAACCAGCCCCCCGCGATCAGCAGCGTAATCCCTGTGATGGGCACTCCGGCGTGGGCGTGTTCTCGCCACGAGATGGTAATGCCAAACTCCGCGGCCTTATCGACCACGATAATGTTGGCGATGCTGCCCACGATGATGAGGTTGCCCGCCAGGGTGCTGCTGAGGGCTAGCACCGCCGCCGCCAGCGGATGCGTCGCCACCGGCAAGAGCAGCATCACCGCCGGGACGTTGGAGACCAGGTTGGAGAGAATCACCGACAGCCCAAACAGCAGACCGGGGTGGGTTGGATCAATCCCCGCCCCCTGCATGCCTTGAATCACCCCACCCAGCACCCCGCTGCTTTCCAGCGCATGATTGACCACGAACAGCCCGATAAACAGCACCAGAACCTGCCAATCCACCAGGCCCAGCATTTCCCGCGAGGCCATGCGGCGGCTCATCAACAGCACTCCTGCCGCCGCCAACGCCGCCAGTTCCCGGGGCAGGCTGGTGAACAAGAAGATCAGCAGCAGCACCATCACCACCACGAAACCCTTACTGCTTTGCCAGGCGTTGAAGGGCTGATGCGGTGTTGTGCGCGGGGGCAGGTTGGTATGCCAGCGATGGTGGTAGA
The DNA here is from genome assembly GCA_034002445.1 of bacterium. Taxonomy (GTDB): domain Bacteria; phylum Hinthialibacterota; class Hinthialibacteria; order Hinthialibacterales; family Hinthialibacteraceae; genus JAVFAP01. The sequence continues at coordinate 1,903 of JAVFAP010000611.1, forward strand.
GGCGGCAGAGCAGCCCCCACGAGGCCACCATCCCCAAGAGAACCGGGACCAGGCTGTCCAGCAGATACCCAGAAAATGAAACCTGTAGTTTCTGCCCGATCAGCATGTTCTGGGGATTGCCGATGAGCGTCGCCGCCGAACCGACATTCGCCGAACACGCCAGCCCGATCGCGAAAGGGATTGGATTGAGGCCGCGCTTGAGGCATCCTTCAATCAAGATGGGTGTCATGGCGAGGCAAACGATATCATTGGCCAGGATCGCGGATAAAATGCCAGAAACCGCCATCAGCCAGAAGAGAAAGCGGGCTGGAGAGAGGTCCCACTCCGAGAGCCGCAGGGTTACGGCCGAATAGAACCCGCCCAGGCGGAACTGGGACGAAACCACCATCAAGCCAAACAGAAGCGCGATGGTTGGCACATCCACCGCGTCCCAGGCTTGCATGGGCTCCAGCACCCCGGTCATCATGACCAAAATGGCGCCCACCAGGGCGATCCCGGTTCGGTCCAAAGCCAAGCCGGGGATTTCCCCTAAGAACATACCCAGATAGACAAACAGAAAAATCAGAATAACCGCCAGTTGCATGAGAGTTCAAACCATCCGGAAGAATTGGGCCAGGCCCGAATTGCCCTCGCTAGTTTGCTGAGGGTCCGGCTGGGAATCAAGCCCGGCTCGCTTGGGCTGGAACGTGACGAGGGAGATGAGCGGGGCGGCTTTTTTCCATTTTGCGGGGGCATGGACAAACCGGGCAAATTTTGGTATAGGATAAAAGTACAATCACCAATACGAATGGGAGAAGGATGGAAGATGACAGACGTAAATCGCAGAACATTTGTCAAAGGAACCGCGGGCGCCATGGCGGCCGCTTCGCTGATCGGCACATCGAAGACCTGGGCGCAGGCCAACGAAACCATCCGGGTGGCGGTGTTGGGTGTGAATGGACGCGGCCAAAGCCACATCAGCGCTCACCAGCAAGCGGAAAATGTGGAAGTGGTGGCCCTGTGCGATCCCGATTCCAACGTCTT
>JAVFAP010000612.1:0-2923 GCA_034002445.1 bacterium
TTATTTTATGAACGAGGCAATGGATAAGCGTCCTCCCTCCGTGCCCTGGACCGCGTCCACCATGCAGGATCTGGTGCTGTGGCATGATGCGTACAAGTCGCATGTTACCGAATCGTTGGAATTCGCGAAGCGGGTGAATCAAGAACTGACTCGGTTTTTCAGTACGGCGGGAGTGGTCCAGATGGATTCGAATCCCCGTCCTGGTCGCTTGGCCAGCCTGCGCGGATTGACCATGCCCGGCATTCTGGTCGAATTGGGCAACTTGAGCAATCAGCAGACCGCCAAATACCTCGGCAGGGATATGATCCAACAAGAAATTGCGGATGGGTTGGAATTGCAAATTTCCAATTTCTTCTATGAACGGTTGAGTGCGGAAACGCCGGGAGGAACAAACTGATGGATCTCCGCAATTCGCTGATTCTCTTTTTGCTGGTTTTGTTTCTCTGCAGTGCGGGGGTGGCTGGGTTTTTGTATTTCCAAATCCAAACGACGCCCTCACCTATCCCCGTGCCGGACCGCCTGTTGCAGCAGCCGCAACCGCAGATTCCCACCCCGGTGCCCCAAGTGGCGGTGGATGAGCCGATTCAGATCGAGGCCCCCCTCTTCTTTTTGGATGCGGGGCAGAGCCAATTGATTGTGGAAACCCGTTGGATCGAACCTGCGGGGGTGATTACCGATCGTGTCCGCAAGGCGATCGAAGTTCTGATCGAAGGCCCCTTCAACCGGGATCTGGTCCCGGTCATTCCGGCAGATACCACGGTCCAAAGCGTGTTCTGGGATGAAAACGAAAAACGAATTTATATCAGTTTTTCCGAATCCCTGATCCAGAACCACCCCGGCCACGCGTTGGTGGAATGGGCGACAATTTACGGGATTGTCAACACCGTGGCCGCGCAGGCCCCCCATCTGATCCAAGAGGTGCAAATTCTGATCAACGGCGAGGCGGTGAGTGGCGGGCAATTGGTATGGGATTGGTCTCTCCCCTTTCCGAAGGATGAGATGTTTGTCCAGTACAATGTGAAAAACTAAAAAAATCGTAATTTTTGCCCATCCCCTCCTGTCCGCGACCGCGGCGGGAGGGGATTTTTGTTTGGCAGGCCTGGGGCGGCGGGCGAAATGGGGTTGACAGTTAGACTGCTTCGGGTGGCTGGACAGGCAGGCGGGGATGCATTCCTTTCCAAAATAATCTGTGTGAAAAGGTAGACTTTCTCTTTCTTTGAAGATATTCTTTTGGCTTATAAATAATTAGTGTAGTATTCAAATTGTTGTATTATTTATGTAATGGAGCGAAAAAGTGGATAAGCGATTGAATTACCGGGTTTCGGCTTATCCCCCAGTCAACGCCTCATCCTGGCAACCCGCCGTGGGTTGCCGGTTGACCATGTCCTCTTGAAGGGAGTCATTATGAGAAGTAAGAAATTTGTAGGAATTCTAGCAGGGTTGTTTGTATTCGCCCTCGGTGTCCCCGCGCTGGCTCAGGATAGTTATTCCTGGGATTTCAACGAAGGTAGTGGGACGATTGTGAAGGATCAAACTGGGCAGTATGACGCCAAATTGGGCGATGTCCGGGTGAGCAGCGAAACCGATTCGCCCACCGGGAAAGCGGGCGACCGCTCCATTTGGCCCGTCGGCGGTTTGCGGGTGGAAGAGGAAACCAATACTCTCTTCGCTCTGGCTGATAGCCCGGTGACCATGGAAGCCTGGGTGAAGCCTGGGAATAATTCTGGGTATATGGATCTCATGCGCATTGGCAATTCGCTCAAAGCCGGGTTCTCTAATGGCAACATGGTTTTCTCGTTGCTCGGCGTGGTGGATTTGATTGTTGAAGTGCAAGTTCCGCTCGACAAAAACTGGCACCATGTCGCCTATGTTTGGGAACCAGGCGTGGGTGTCCGCTATTTCCTCGACGGCCAGGAAGTGGGCTATCGGGAAGAAGCCCGGATGCCTCGGGATTTTCAAAACACGTGGTTGAGTGTGGGATCGGATCATACAGGTGGCAGCCCGTTCTTTGGCGTGATGGACCGTTTTCGTTTGCATAATGCCGTGTTGACCGCGAATCAGTTGGATAAGGTGGCTGGGACCGTTGCTCCGGCGTTGGACAGCACCCTGGTGGCTTACAACTTTGACGAAACCGCGTCTCCGTATGCCTCCAATTCCGCGAACGCGATTCCCGCGGTGGCGATGAATCCCAACGCCAAGGATGTCGCGCCGGAGTTCTCGGCGGACACTCCGACCGGGCAAGCCAATGATTACGCCATGTACTTTGATGGCAACGACCGCATCATGTACGATGACAACGGCACCTACTTCTTCGACTTCATCGAAGAATCGTTTACCTTCCAAGTTTGGTTGAAATTCAACGCGCTGGAACAAACCCAGGCGCGTCCGGTCTTCTTCGCCTATGGCGCGGGCGGTCAGGGGGGCTACTCCTTCTCGTTCCGTCCCAGCTCGCCTGCGATTCAGGTGGAAGATGCGCCCACCCAGCAAGCCGGGGACCGCTCCATTCGTCCTCAAAAAGGCTTGAGTGTAGATACCTCGTTCGCCAATCTGATCAACGGGCCTCTGACCATCGAAACGTGGCTCAAAACCGATGCCTTTGCCGAGACGACCGACATCATGCGGATCGGCAACTCCATCAAAGCCGGGTTCTTCAGCAACAAGCCGGTCTTCACCATGTTGGGTATCGTGGATGTGAATACTACGTTTGATGTGCCTTCCGATGGCGCCTGGCACCATGTGGCGTATGCCTGGAATCCTGGCGTTGGCGTGACCTTCTATCTGGATGGGCAAGAAGCCGAATTCGTTGCAGCCACGGGAATGCCCCGTGAATTTACCGAAGATGGCATGAGCGTCGGTGCGGATCATGGTGGCAACTACACCCTGACTGGTCTGATGGACCGGTTCCGTGTTCACAACGCGCTCT
>JAVFAP010000613.1:0-2911 GCA_034002445.1 bacterium
TCTTGTTGCGGTATTTCGCTGTGTTTGGGGTTTGCGTGGTGTTGGGCGTGACCATGGATTTACCGGTTACCGTCCCATACCATGCCCAGTGGATCCTAGTGCTGATTTTGCTGGGCTTCAATGTGATCTACCATCTCTACACTCATTATCTTCGTTCCCAATCCGCAGGGATCGAAAGCTGGGTTAGGGTTGCAAAAGTCCAAATTTTTCTGGACTTTCTTATCCTGACCCTGCAACTCCATTACAGCGGCGGCATGGAGAATCCATTCGCCGTGTATTACCTGTTTCATACCGCCTTTGCTGGTTTGCTACTCACCCCGCGGGCCGCAATTTTCGCGACGGGCTGGGGAGCAATGCTGTATACCCTGCTGGTCGTGGGCGAATGCGTTTCGGTGATTCCTCACTACTCGTTGGGAGGCTGGTATCCCCTGGATCTGTACCGCCATCCGGGCGCCATCCTGGGGGCGCTCATCCCTCTGATCACCGCCATGATCTTCATGACCTATCTGATGTCCGCCATCGGCCAGGACATTGGCCAGAAAGAAACCCATTTGCTGGACCTGCAAGAAAAACTGAAAAGTCGGAGCCGAGAACTGGCGAAAGCCAACAAACAACTCTCCCGGCACATGCAGGAGAGGGAACAGTTCATGCTCACGGTGGAGCATGAGTTCAAATCCCCACTCGCTTCGATCCAGATGGTAATCGATTCACTACTACTCACCCACAAAGCGATCTCTCCCGGGATGCAAGACATGATTTTCCGCATTCGGCGCCGTACCATCGGCCTTTTGTCGCTGGTCCATGATCTTTTGACCCTCTCCCGCCTGAACCTTCAGGAAACCGATACCACCCCAGTTCCAATCAATTTTTCGGAAATTATCTGGGGTGAGATTGAAGCCATTCGCCCCTTCGCGGTGGAAAAAGGGCTGGCATTGCACACCCAGATCACCTCTCATCTCTGGCTCGCAGGGTGTGCCGAAACAGCCAGGCACTGTGTCTCCAACTTGCTCACCAACGCGGTCCGTTATACCCCACAAGGCCTAGTTATCGTATCCGCGCAAGGCATCGACCAGCAGTTGGTCTTCATGGTAAAAGATACGGGGATGGGGATCGAACCCTCCGAGATTCCAAAAATCTTTCAAGATTTTTACCGAACCAGCCGGGCCAAGGAACTCGTAGCGGAGGGGACAGGAGTGGGGATGAGTCTGGTCAAACGGGCAGTGGAACTGCTACACGGAACGATCCAAATCGAAAGCCAGGTGGATACCGGGACCACGATTTGGGTGCGATTTCCGTTGTCTCCCTCACCAACCGAGACCGTGGGGACTCCCCCATCCAGCCCTCTCATCTAGCCCTGGGCAGCAAGCCCGTGTATTCTGTTGGAAACCAATACAATTCAGACAGGGAGAGAGGAATCTTGATGGCAGACACTGGGTTGCGCGATGGATGGAACCGCCCCATCACCTATCTCCGCATGTCTGTTACCGATGTGTGTCCCTATCACTGCATATACTGCAGACCGGCGGGGCAACCAAAACGCCATCTCGATCCAGTTCCGCTTTCCTGCAACGAACTGATCCAGTTGGCCTCCCTCTTTGTTCAAGCGGGTATCCAGAAAATCCGCCTGACCGGTGGGGAGCCGCTGACACGGGACGATCTGCCACGGCTCATCCACACTTTATCGCAGATGGCAGGGCTAGAAGACTTGAGCCTGACAACCAACGGCCAACGACTAGGAGAACGCCTTCCCGATCTTGTCCAGGCGGGACTGCGGCGGATCAATATCAGCATGGACAGCCTGCGGGCGGACCGGTTCGCTCAGATCACAGGCGGGGGACGTTGGCAACTTGTTTGGGAAGGCGTGCAGCAAGCAAGAGCGGTACTGCCCGGCCCCGTAAAAATCAACGTCGTTGTCTTACAGGGATGGAATGAGGATGAAATTCTGGATTTCGCCCGGCTGACGCTGGATGAGCCATATCATGTCCGATTTATTGAATCCATGCCGTTGGCCGCGGGAGAGAACCAGATTCCAGGCCCTACCTACCCTATCGAACGAATCCAACAACGCATCCGAGAGGTGTATCTGTTGGAACCAATCCTCCCCACCGAACCCACCGCAGGTCCAGCGGAACGGTACCGCATTCCAGGGGCAGCTGGAGAGATTGGGTTCATCGCTGCCGTCACCCACCGCTTTTGTTCCACATGCAACCGCCTCCGCCTGACAGCCGATGGCCGCCTTCGGTTGTGTTTACTGAGTAATGTGGAATGGGATTGCCGGCCTTGGCTTTCGCCACAGGTGTCCCCTGCGGAAGTTAAAGAAACGCTGCGCGGCTTTTTATCTCAAAAACCATCCCAGCACACCCTCCAGCCCGGCCTCCCCTTTTGTTCCAACCGCTCCATGCTGGGGATCGGCGGGTAAACAAAGAAGGAGAGTGACGGGAATGCAATCGCTCTCCATTGGATTCATTCGTTGTGGATAAATTTGCTGGCCCACGGGATCCTTTCATTTGGCGATAGGCAGATCCAGTTCATTGTGTTTGTCTTCGTATACAAAGAAACCCTGTCCGCTTTTCACACCCAGGTGCCCGGCACGGACCAGTTTTTTAATAAGGGGGCATGGCCGATACTTGGCTTCGCCCAGTTCATGGAAAAGATGTTCGAGATGGAAGAGAACCGAGTCCAAGCCCATTTCATCCGCCAAGTGCAAGGGACCTTTTTGCATCCCGCAGCCGGATTCCAACGCCATATCGATATCCTTGGCCGAAGCCACATTTTCCATCAGGGCGTAGGCGGCTTCGTTGATCATGGGCATCATCACACGGGTAGTAACATAGCCCGGCCATTCATAGACCTCAACCGACTTTTTCCCGATTTTCGCTACGAAATTCTTCACGCTTTCAAAGGTTTGATC
>JAVFAP010000614.1:0-2911 GCA_034002445.1 bacterium
GGCCTGCGGCAAGGCGGTGATCGCAACCCGGGTAGGCGGCCTGGAAGAAGTGATAAAAGATCAAGAGACCGGTGTCCTGGTCCCGCCTGATGACGTCACGAGTTTGACCACTGCCATTCTTGATCTGCTCCATCATCCCCAAAAGCGGTTTCACCTCGGTGAGAAGGCCCGCCATGAAGTGGTCACCCGCTTTTCCTGGCCCCACATCGCCGAATTGACCTTAACTTTTTATAAGCGAGTCATAGGATGACATGTATGGAACGACTGATTGCGTATAGCCTGCGAATCCGTTTTGGATTGCTCGCGACGGCCTTGTTTTTGATCCCGTTTGTCATCGATGGATACATCCATCTGGGCGCGGGGCCCGAAACCCGGTTTCGCTTTTTTGAGTACCTGGTCTTGCTTTCCTTGGTGTTTTCGATCCCCCGCTTGTTTCAGCCCCGTCCCTATCGGGTGGTCTCCCTGCTTTCGGTCTCGATTGGGCTCTTTGCCCTTTATCTGCTGGGCCATGCCTTGGTGGATCCCCATTGGCATTTTGCCCTGGACTGCTCCCTGCAAAGTTTGTGTTGGCTGCTTTTTGCCCTCCTGGTCGCGGATGTCTGTGAAAGTCTCGCCGATTACAAGCGTCTGCTGTTCGTCGGGATTCTGGTCCAGATTCCCATGGTCTTGTATGCGTTGGGGCAGATTTTCCGTTACGATTTTTACTTCCATTGGATTATCGACCGGCCCGATTGGACCTGGATCAACGATGTCATGAGCGAAGAACGCAGCATCATCTTTGTTCTGGGCAACCCCAATTACTACGCCTCTTACGCTTCGTTTTTGCTGCTGTGGCTTGGGGTGTTTTATTTGGATTGCCAGTCCTGGCGGCGACGCTTGGCGTGGGGTGCCTATATTGCCCTGGTCGCCTATACCCTGATCTACACCTTCGCCCGGGGGGTGTGGCTGAGTCTCGCGGTAGCGGTTGTGCTTTTTGGCTGGGCAGTACTCCTCACTCGTTGTCGGCGGGTGGCCTGGCATGATGTGAAACCACGGCTTGTGCGCCTGTCCGCCTGGGGAGTTCTGGTGATTGCGCTGGTCACTTCTCTTTTTGTGATGGGCTGGGTGACCCAGTCCGGCCCCCTGCAGATTGTGATCAAGCGCTTTCATCACGGCATTACCTTCCGTGATACCAGCCTGCGGGCCCGGCCCTTATTATGGTATGCCGCGTTGGAAATGTGGTATAATGCCCCGGTCTGGGGGAATGGCAACGGCCAGTATGGCGCCCGGTTTATCGAGAGTGTGTATGACTTGGCGCAGCAATCCGATCCAGAACGTATCCAGCAAATCACCCGGAGTATGAATACCCTCTATGTACAGCGCGCGCATAATGACTATCTTCAATATCTGGCCGAAACGGGCATTGTCGGGTACAGCCTATTGCTACTGCTTTTCTTCTGTGCGGTGGGCGCGGCGGCGCGGCGGCTCTGGCGGCGCGATCTGACCCGGTCCGAAATACTCTATCTGTCTGGCAGTCTCCTGGCCGTGCTCTATACGGCGATTCAGTGCGTTTTCGATTTCCCCTTGCGCCTGCCCGCGAGTTCCATGTTTTTTTCCCTCGCCTTGGGTGGCATTCTTCTTTTGACCCGAAAACCCGCGGCGCAAGGATCGTTATCCATTCTGCAATGGATTCTGCGGGGAGGCTGTGCGGTTTTGATCCTGGTTCTGGCTTCCTTGGGTAGTACAATTGTCATTCACCACCTGTTGGCCACCCACCTGACCAGCAAGGCCTTCGTGTTGCGCGAGCAGATCCGCGGCCAGGACTCGCAATCGGTGCGGTATCAGCTCCGCCTGGCGGAAGAGGCGGGCATGCGCGCGCGCGAATTATACCCGGATGAAGGCACTTCTCTGATCACCCTCGGGCAAATCTACTATTCTCTCAGCAAACTGTTGGCCGAAACCAATTTTACCCTGGCGGGGGATTACCGGATCCGCGCGATCCGATACTTGGAAGAAGCCCGGGGTACATTTACCAACCCGGTTTTTTATCACCTGCTATGCAACATCTACTTGGATTCATTTCAAACTGCCAAGGCATATCGGGAAGCGGAAATTCTGCGTGTGATCGATCCCAAACGCAAAGACAGCCAATTGCTGACGGGACGGGTCGCCCGGGCGGCGGGGCGTTTCGAAGACGCGGTCCGGTTTTTTAAACAGGAAATTGCGAATAATTTGGAACTGCGGACCGATGCGGATAACGATGAGGCCTATCGCTATTTGGGAAATACCTATGAAGAACAATTAAAAGAATTTGCTCTGGCCGAACAAGCCTATCAACGTTTGTTGCGTCTCAAGCCCAATGTTCTGGAGTTGCACGAACGCCTGGCGAATTTATACGCGGAACGGCTCAATCAACCAGCCAAGGCGTTGTATCATTATAAAAGGGCGCTTTTTATTGCGGAAACTCTGGGGATTGCTTCCAAACAGATGCTTTTGCAAGCCAAATTGCGCGAACTGGAAGGATCGGATCCTTCCACGGGAACCACCGAAACCACGGAACAGGAAATACACCATGAATGAAATGCCATGGCTTTTGGAATGCCGGCAGGTCGGTAAGACATACCACACGGGAGAAGAAGACTTGACCGTGCTCAACGAATTGGATTTTGCCCTTGCGCCTTGCGAATTCGCGGCTATCACCGGGGAATCCGGGTGCGGAAAATCCACCTTGCTCCATCTGCTGGGGTGCTTGGATCAGGAAAGCGGAGGGGAGATTTTCTATAAGGGAACCTCCTTGGCTGGATTGGATGAAGAGAAGCGAAACCGGATTCGAAACCAGGAATTTGGATTCGTGTTTCAATTTCATTATCTCCTCCCCGAGTTCAGCGCGATCGAAAATATCATTTTACCCGGCCTGATTCGGGGGGAGTCA
>JAVFAP010000615.1:0-2910 GCA_034002445.1 bacterium
CTTTTTAGAGCAATACCGCTTTGCCGTCGATACTGCCGAGCGCTTGGGATTCAACATGTGCCTATATGATGAATATTGGTTCCCCAGCGGGGCGGCGGGCGGCCTGTTGGAGAAAAACGCGCCCGAGGCTCTCAGCAAGCGGCTCGATCTCAAGGTTCTGGAAGTGCAAGGGCCCACCGCGGTCCAGACCGTGGTGCCCGACGGCGTATTGATGAGCGCCGTCGCCATGCAAGCCGATACACTAGAGCGCGTGCTGCTCACTCCGTTTATTACCAACGAACAGTTGCAATGGCAAGCCCCCGCTGGGCCGTGGCGGATCATGCTGTTCTCCTGTGTCCGCGATGGCAACCGGGGCCTGGTCGATTACCTGGACCCAGAGGCGGTGCAGCAATTCATTGCCCTGACCTACGACAAATACTATGAAGCCCTGCAACCCCATTTTGGCAAGACGATCGACAGTGCATTCTATGATGAGCCCACCATGCACTGGATCGAAGGCGGGCGCGCCTGGACCCCAGCCTTCAATGCCAAATTCCAAGCCCGCCATGGCTACGATCCCGCGCTGTTGTACCCGGCATTGTGGTATGACATCGGGGATGATACCGCCGCCGCCCGCAACGCCCTCTTTGGCTTCCGGGCCGAGTTATACGCCGAAGGATTCATCAAAACCATCCAGGATTGGTGCACCGCGCATGGCATTCAGCTCACCGGGCACCAGGATCAGGAAGAAATTGTCAATCCAGTGGGACTCTGCGGAGACTTGATCCTATCCTTCCGTTACCAGGATATCCCAGGGATCGACCAGATTTTTGCTTATGGCCGCGCCTCGAAAGCGTACAAGGTCGTCAGTTCCGCCGCCTACAACTACGACCAGGCACTGGTCATGACCGAGTGCTACGGCGCGATGGACAAAATGCCCATCTCAACCCTATATAAAGAAGCCATGGATCAATTCACCAAGGGGATCAACTGGATGGTGCCCCACGCGGTCTGGTATGATCCGGTCCACATCACCTTCCCGCCCGAATTATCATACCGGACCGAGGCATACGGCCCCGCGTTGCCCGCCTATAACGAGTACATGGGCCGCTTGCAGCGCTTGTTGCAGCCCCACGGCCGCCATGTCGCCGATATCGCCGTGCTCTACCCCATCGCCACCATGCAGGCCGGGTATCGTTTTGGCGTGGGCACGCCCTACACTGGCGGGATCATTCCTCCCGAAGCGGATTACATGGATGTCGGGGAAATGCTCTCTCTGGGAGTCCGCCGCGATTTCACCTACCTGCACCCCACGACGTTAGCCGAAAACGCAGAGATCGAAGGCCGGGAGATTGTACTACAAAATAAAATTAATCGGGAACGCTTTTCCGTTCTGCTGCTTCCAGGGTCCCAGACCATCGCCTGGGAGACTCTGCAATTCGCCCGGAATTTTTACGAGCAGGGTGGCGTCGTAATTGCGACCACCCAACTGCCGGATCAATCCGCCGAGTTTGGCAAGGGTGCGGCAGTGCGCGAAGCCATCGCGGCGATCTTTGGCCAGCCCACGGCCCAAGAAACCGGACCGCGTGTGAGTGCCTCCAGCAGTTGGGCCGGCGGGGGATACGACCCCGCCCTGGCGGTGGATGGAAACAGGGAGACCCGCTGGAACACGGCTGCGCAAAGCGGGGGGAACCAATGGTTCGAAATGGCTTTCGATTCAGAGAAAACCATCGCCACCGTGGTCTTGCATGAGACTTTCAACCGCACCACCTCCTTCCGTATTCAAACCTGGGATGGAGAAGCCTGGGTGGAATGCGCCAAGGGCGGCACGATTGGTCATGAAAAACAAATCCCCATCCCCTCCATTAAAACAACGAAGATTCGCCTGCTGATCGATTCGATCAACAGCGATTGCGTTTCGTTCGATGAGATCGAAGTGCTCGATCCCCAGGGCAAGAACCTCGCCCTGGCCCCAGTGATCATTCCCCAGGCCCGCCTCCATGCCAGCGGGGGAAAATCGTATTTCATCCCGCGCCCGACCGCGGAAGTATTACAAACGGTGTTGGATGACGCCCTGCCCGGATATGATGTGGCTTTTGCCGATCCCCTCACGGTGGAAGGTGGCAATCTGTCGTATATCCACAAAATTGTCGATGGGCGGGATATCTATTTCTTCGGCAATTCCTCCGAGACGCCGGTGGACTGCACCGTCTGGCTGCGGGGTGAAAAACAGGGAGAATCCTGGAATCCGCACACCGGGGCAATCCAAGCGGCCGTAACCGAGACAGAGCAGCGCCCCGATGGCGCCTATACCGCCCTGCGCCTGGTTTTGCCGCCAGTCGAATCGCGCTTCTTTGTGACAAATCCCGGCACGCCATCCAGTATCCCGGCGGAAACAAACTAAGCCATGAGGCGCATGGGAGGTCCAAACCCTGCCATGCGCCTTTGCCCTTCCCATCCAGGCGGAAGCCACCGCCTCCCTTGAATTCAAGCCCCGCCCCGGATTGAATGATGCATTCACCGATCAGGAAGTCAGGGCAACGCAATGGCGGATCAAAGCATTCATCTGGTAGGCATTGGGGGCAGCGGCATGCTTCCCCTGGCGGAACTGTTGTTAAAGAAGGGGCAATCCGTAACCGGGTCAGATCGGCTGCTCAAGGAGCAAGACCTCGCCACGCTGGCTCCGCCAATCCGCAAGCGTTTGCAACGGCTTGTGGATTTGGGCGCGGTCCTGGTGCCTCAGGATGGCTCGGGAGTCAAAGCGACGACAAACCGCGTCGTTGTATCCACCGCCATCGAGACCACCAATCCGGATATTAAAGCCGCCCAAACCCTGCACATCCCCATCGTCCACCGTGCGGAAGAACTTAGCCAGGCCATCCCCGCCGATCATCTTTTGGCCATCTGTGGCACCAGCGGCAAATCCACGAC
>JAVFAP010000616.1:0-2880 GCA_034002445.1 bacterium
GATGAGGGCACCCAGGGATGCCAGCAAGAAGGTGAAAAGGATGAACCCCCCCTTGGTCCATTCCCGATTGTACAATTGGCCCGCGCCGGGGATAAGCAGGGCGGAGAGCAGGGCCGCTTTGGCGGCTTCGCTTTTGCCAAGGGCTGGAGAAATGGGTTGGGGGGTGAGTGTATCCACGAAAGATCCTTTACTTTTGTTTTTGTAACGCCAACTTGACCCGCTCCACATCCTCGGGGGTGTTGACGCCGGGCCAGGGATGGGGTGTGGTGAGCATGTGGATACGCACCCCATTTTCGAGCGCGCGGAGCTGCTCCAGGCTTTCGGCGATTTCCAACGAACTGCGCGGCCAGGTGGAATAGCGTTGCAGGGTTTGGCGGGAAAACGCGTAGACCCCCAGATGCAGCCAATAGGTGGCGGGGCGCTGGGTCCAATCATATTGCTCCCTTTTCCGCCAGTAGGGAATGGGATGCCGGGAGAAATAGAGGGCGAATTGGTTGTGATCCACTACGACCTTGACCTGATTGGGATCGTTGACATCGCATTCCTCGTGCAGCGCGGACATGAGGCTGGCCATTTCCAGCGTGGGGGTGTCCGCGAAGCAGGTGACCAGGTTGTCCAGGTCGGTCGGATCGATCAAGGGTTCATCGCCTTGGAGATTCAGAATGACATCATGGTCCAGGCCCAAATCTTCCAGAACCCGGGCGACGCGGTCGGTTCCGCATGGAAGGGAAGGAGGCGACATGACGGCGGTCCCGCCAAACGATTCCACGGTTTCCTTGATGCGGGCGTCATCGGTCGCGACGATGACTTGATCCAGGGTTCTGGCCTTGGCGGCGCGTTCATACACCCACTGGATCAAGGGTTTCCCACAGATGTCCACCAAGGGTTTGCCAGGCAGGCGGGTGGAAGCGTACCGGGATGGGATGATACAGATGGCTTTCAGGGTCTTGCTCCTTCCAGGATCGAGGTGCGATGGATTCCCATGGCTTCAAAAAAAGGACAAAGAAGTATTATCCCTAAAACAAAACCGGGGGAAAAGGGGTGTGGGGCCAATGCTTCGCTTTTGTAAAATCAAGTTGTATTTCCTCCGGTTTCCCATTAGAATGTGGATTATTCCCTAGAAGAGGCCCATTATGCCGGATCAGAAGGAGTCTCATCCCAACCTGGCCGTTTCGTCGGCGCCCGATGCGATCCAGGCGCCCACGTTATCGCAATCGTTCCTGGATTCGATCCCTCTGTGTGTCCTTGTTGTCAATCCCGATCTGCGTATTATCCAGACCAATCGGCGGGCGCCCTTTTTTTTCGAGGAGCCCGAGCGAATGATTGGCCATTATATCTGGAAGATCTGCTTTAACGACTATGATGTGGGCACCTTGCGGATGTATTTCAACACCCATGCCGAACATCCGCTTCAATTGGTGATCAAGGGGAGGGAGAAATCTCCCGTCCCCGTCCGGATTTACGCCAGCCATCACGATGGGTTGATCCTGGTGTTTGTTGAAGACCGGTCCGAACTGTACCTGGTGGAAGAAGAATTGCGGAATTTTCGGACCGCGGTGCAGTTTGCCGGTGACGCCATTTTTCTGTTTGATGACAAGGGGATGATTTTTTTTACCAATCCCGCGTTTGAGCGGCAGGTGGGGTGCTCGACCGAGGAGATTATCGGGAAAAATGTGCATGATTTCTGGACAAGCCAAGTCCCTGCGATCGTTTTCCAAAGTTTGTGGGATCATATCAAGAACGGGAAAACCTGGGCGGGGGAACTGAAATGCATGCAGCGTGGGAGCGGAGTTTTGCATGTGGAGGTGGGGATTCGGCCCATATTTAATGATACCCATCTTTTGTTGGCCCACGTGTGTGTCCAGCGGGATATCACCGACCGGAAACGGATGGAACGTTTGCTATCGGAATACTCGGATAATTTACAGCGCTTGGTGGATGAACGTACCGATGCGCTTTCCAAACTGCACGAAATCTCTCAACTTTTTCACACGACCGAAACCTTGGAAAAGCGCTTGCGGTTGATTTTGATCGCGGTGACCGCCGGCGAGACCTTTGGCTTTAACCGGGCGTTTTTGTTGCTGTACAATCCGTATAAAGACATGCTGCAAGGAAAAATCGCCATCGGGCCTTCCACCCCGGAAGAGGCGGGACGGGTATGGAATAAAATTCAAACCTTACCCAATGATGGGACGATTCAAGGCCGGTTGGAAACCTATCTGTATCATGCCAATCAGATCGATGAGATGGCGAATGCCATTGTGAAACATTTGGCCGTTCCCATGGCAAACGCGGAGTCCATCCTGGTCAAAGCGCTGGAGTTGGATCGAAGTTTTATCGTGAACCAGGGGCAATCGGTGGTGCAATTTGATCCCGCGATCATGGAGGATTTGGGGACCGATTCCTTTGCCGTGATTCCCCTGGTGGTGCGAGATGCCTGGATTGGGGTGATGGTGGTGGATAATGTCATTACCAGGGAAGTCATCACGAACGAGGATGTCAAAATGCTGGATATCCTTGCGACGCAAGCCGCGCTGGCCATTGCCCATGCCAACACGATGGAGGAGTTGGCGCGGAAGGTGAAAGAGATCGAGTTTGCCTATTCTGAATTGCGGCATAGCCAGGAACAACTCATCGAGACCAGCAAATTTGCCGCCTTGGGGCAGATGGCCGCCACGGTAGCCCATGAAATTCGCACTCCTTTGGTGGCAATCGGCGGATTCGCCAATATGCTGAAAAATAAATTCTCACAGAAGGAGGATGCCAAGACAACCCATTATATTGAAATCATCAGCGAAGAGGCGATGCGGCTGGAAAATGTATTGAACCGTCTGCTCTTTTATGCCCGGCCCTCCACCCCGACTCTGGTCCGCCAGGATT
>JAVFAP010000617.1:0-2877 GCA_034002445.1 bacterium
CTTGTTCTGGTTGCCGAGCCCACCGGATGGGAATCTGTAGTTGAGGGATCTGTTCAGGGCTTCACATAAATGTATTGGTTGTTGGCGTGGGATTCTTCATCCACGATTTCATCGGGATCGATGGTGATGGTCAAGCGTTCTATCTGGTCCAAGGGGGTCTTGAGGCGAATGCCTGCCGCGTTGTAGGTTTCGCTCGCTTGTAAGGAAATCAGGCGTGGGATGATGATGGTGGATTCCTGGTCTTGTCCTGCCAGTTTCAGTGCAAGTTCGATCGTGATTCGTTCCGCGAAACTTTCTCCCTGATTGAAGATTTCAAACTGCAATTGGGATTGCCGTCCATTCTCGATGGGAATGAGATTCACTTTGGTGGCGTTCACAATTAAATCGGCTTTCTTACGAACGTAGAGGGAGGTTTCGATTTGGTTGTTAGTTTCGTCCTCTTCTTCGATGCTTTTGCTCGTATCGATTTCCAAAACCAGGGTATGATTGCCTTCATTGTCGGTGGGGTCCCAGCGCAAGCGGATGGGAGCCACCTGGCCGGGGTGGAGATAGGCCAGGCGGCGATTGCGTTCCCCCACCTCCGCATGCAAGGGCATGGTGTTGCGTTGGGGGATCCCATCATAACCGGCGATGGAAATATTGCGGGCGCTGGCTTGCCCGGTGTTGCGGACTTTGGCTTCGAGAAAAACCGTTTGTCCCGAAAAGGGGGATTGAGGCTGGACGGTCAGCGAACCGGGAACAAACGACAGATCGGGGAGTACGCCCGTAGTGGGCGCGATGAAGGCCTCGGCCTCTTTGAATTCCGGAAGAGGCAAGGCCCCTTGGGCAATGGTGACATGGGATTCCTTGATTTGTACGCTATCGACGCCCACTCGGGTTATGGTATCTCGTTTGTCCCAGGGGAGATGGCCTTGGATGATGGAGGTGGCGCTGGGGGGGACTGGGGAGGCGGCAAGAGGATCGCGTTCGCCTTGTTCCCAGGTGGTAAGGGCGGGAAGGGGCGATGCGATATCCCATTGATAGGTCCAGCCTTTGTCGCTGGGTGTCAATGTGCCGGGAATGGATTGGAACTCGGGAAAGCGAAGGGTTGGATCCCCGAGCAAGGCGAATTGTTTGAGGGGTTCGAAGAAGGAACTCTCGGTGATTCCCATCAATAGCGCGGCCAGGAAGATCTGTCCCTGGGTTTTGAATTTGTAGTCAAACGCGGCTTTGTGTAATCCTTGGGCGAGAAGCAAGTGTTCGCGCGGGTAACCCCGGCCGGTCGCTCCTAGCAAGGTGATCACGCCGCCATCGGGATGGGTTAACAAATCCTCGCCGATCGAGATATTCCATTTTTCTTGTGCATAATCAAACTTGGCTGTTTCGCAAGTGAACGCCCATAAGAAGGGCAGTTTCTTTTGATTGATGAGTTTTTTGACTTCGGAATATTTGGAGCCGCCGCCGAAAAACATGCGTTCCTCGCCTAGGACATTGGGTGCGCCATGGCCGAAGAATTCCCAGAGGAAGACGCCATCATTGATGATCTTGATGACATCGGCGGTCGCTTCCAAACTGGTTTTGGCGCGCATGGTGCGACGCAAGGGCTCGGGAAGGTAGATGTTATCGACCAAGGGATAATCCTTGATATGACGGCGAATCTGGCGGAAGCCGGAGGGGATCCATTGGGCCAGCAGTTCGTCAGTGTAATTTTCAAAGCCATCGTCGGTCAACACGAACAGGGTATTCCACCACGCGCCAGGTGTGGGGTTCTGCTGGTAGAGCAACGTTTTTTGGATCAGGGTGAGGAGGCCCTCCTGGCTTTGCATGGGCCAGCGGCCCACGATCATATCCGGTACGTCATCCGTGCCTTCGTCCAGGCGGACATACCAGCTTTCGACGGCGTATTCTTTTTCTTCATGATAACTGGGAACATAGTTTTTCAGACCTAGGCCGAAACGGTTCCAGTAATCCCAGGTGGCATCGCCGACTAGAATGCAGTACGAGGGCCAGGGGCGTTGCCATTGACTGGCGGCGAAGCGCAGAAAGGCCTTGATGGCGTGGGGAGAGAGACGGCCCTCTCCAAAATAGTCGTAGAGATCCTCCACCGCGACGACCCGGCAGGCGGTTCCATGGTTCTCCATGGTTTTCTGGTAGGGGAGCAGGGCGCTCAGCCAGGCCCGGGGGGCGATGAGAATCAGATCTGTTTGACGGGTATCCAGGGGATCAAAGGTTCGGGTAACTGGGGCTGAGATGGCTTCCACCGTGACCGTTGCGATGGGGGCCGTGGCGGGGAGGTAGTAGACCTGGCCGGAGGCGGTTCCACCGGGGATGCTGTACGCGGCGGCGGCCGCTGGGGCCCAGTAGGCTGTTGTGCTCAAGTCTGAAGGGGTGGGAACATACCAAACCTGATCCGTGCCGGGGGGAGGGGAAAGGGTGGCTTGCTGAGAATCCACCTGATAGGGTTGAGTACCCGCAACGATGGAGCAGGGGACCGCAAGTTCAATGGCGTCGAGGTAGGTTTTTTGATTGTGCGCGGGTGCGCTTTTGCCGTCGGGGAAGTAGAGTTGAATTTCATGGGTGCCCGGGGTGATCCAGGCGGGGCAGAGTTCGGCGGTCGCGCGAGCGAGATTGTCTCTGGCCGAGGTGATCGAGACCGGGACGGGATGGCCGTCAAACTGGAACCAAACGGTCTCGGGGGTCACGCTGAAATAATCGGGCTGGTAGCCGAGGGTCAATGTAAGGGGGATAGTGGCGGCTTGAATTTGGGGGGGAAAACCCAGTTCGATGGTTTTGGTCCCCTCTTCCACGAATTCATGCCACATCCAGTAAGCGGCATTGGGATCGTTGACATCCTGGTATTCAATAAATTTGTGGTTTTCCTCCAGGAGGAGAATTTGT
>JAVFAP010000618.1:0-2875 GCA_034002445.1 bacterium
ATTGGAGGGAACAAATAACAAAATCAAAACCATCAAACGACAAGCCTATGGCTACCGCGATCGCGAATTTTTTAAACTCAAAATCATGTCCCTACATCAATGCACGTACTCACTTACCGGATGAACCAATTAAATCCGCTTTTTATATCCCACCTCTGTTTTTCCCTTCTGCGCACAACAAAGAGAACCATCAGGAGCCCACGTTGCACTCCTCACTCCGGTCTCCAGTTTGTCTTGATCTCCTCGCGGTACGGGAAATCAACCTTTGCCTTTTTTCTGCATGGCCAAGCGCAACGCCTCTCCCATCGCGGTTTTGGGTTGCGGGGGCCGAACAGGTTTCGATTCCACTCGTTTTGGAGATTTGGTCATCTTACCTTCCGATCCGGCATTCTCCAAGACCGGATCATCCAAGCGCATCGATAAAGCGATCCGGCGGCGGCTTAAATCCACACTGAGAACCTTGACCTTTACCAAATCCCCCACCTTCACCACCGTGCGTGGATCGGAGACATACTCCGTGGAAAGAGCGGAAATATGCACCAACCCATCCTGATGCACGCCGATATCGACAAACGCACCAAAATTGGTGACATTGGTGATGACCCCTTCCATCACGGTGCCGGGTTGTAAATCCTCCATGGATTCCACCCCTTCCATAAATTCCGCTGTTTTGAACTCGGGCCGGGGGTCGCGACCGGGTTTTTCTAATTCAGCCAAGATATCGGTAACCGTGGGTAACCCGAATTTGTCATCGACAAAATCTTGCGGTTTCAACTTGCGGACAAAGACACTATCGCCAATGATGGACCGGATATCCGTCTGGGTCGCCGCGATGATACGTTCCACCACCGGGTACGCTTCCGGGTGAACTGCCGACGAATCCAGGGGATTCTCTCCCCCCATAATCCGCAAGAACCCAGCGCACTGCTCAAAGGTTTTTTCTCCCAGCCGCGAAACTTTTTTCAATTCTTTCCGGTTTTTGAACGCGCCATTCTGGTTGCGGTATTCCACAATATTCTTCGCGATCCCCTGGTTCAGCCCCGCCACCCGCGCCAGCAGCGGCACCGAGGCGGTATTGACATCCACCCCCACCGCGTTCACGCAGTCTTCCACCACCGCGTCCAGCGTTCGGGCCAGTTCTCCCTGGTTGACATCGTGCTGGTATTGCCCCACCCCGATGGATTTGGGATCGATCTTCACCAGTTCCGCCAAGGGATCCTGCAAGCGGCGGCCGATCGAGGCCGCGCCGCGCAAGGAGACATCGACATCGGGGAATTCTTCCGAGGCCAGCGCCGAGGCCGAGTACACCGACGCCCCCGCTTCGGAAACCACCACTTTTTGTAGTTTCAATTCAGGATAGGACCGGATCAAATCCAAAGCCAAGCGGTCGGTCTCGCGGGAGGCGGTCCCGTTGCCGATGCTGATCAATTCGATGTGAAAGGCCTTGGCATATTTCGCCAGGGTTTCAATGGATTCCTTCCACTGGTTGCGGGGCGCGTGGGGATAGATGGTGTCGGTCGCCACCAACTGTCCCGTGGCATCCATCACCGCCACCTTGACCCCAGTCCGCAATCCCGGGTCCAAACCAATAATGGACCGAGGCCCCGCGGGAGCGGCCAAGAGGAGATCACGTAAATTTTCGGCAAACACTTTGATCGCCTCTTCTTCCGCCTGCTTCCACAGGCGCATCTTCAAATCGACATCCAGATGGGTGAAGATTCGCACCTTCCAGGCCCAGCGCACGGTGTCTTTCAGCCAGGCATCCGCTGCCCGGCCCGCGTCTTGAATCCCTACATGATCCGCAATCATGGCCTCGGCATAATTAGGCTTTTTCACTGCCGGCTCTTCTTCTTTTTCGGTTAGCAATGTCAACTGCAGCACACCTTCATCGCGGCCCCGAAACATCGCCAGCGCCCGGTGGGAGGGGAGATCCTTGATGGGCTGGGAAAAATCAAAATAGTCCGAGAACTTGACTCCTTCCGTTTCTTTCCCCTCCACCACCTTGGAACAAAGGATCGCCCGGCTCCACAACGTTTCGCGCAGATGGCCGATCAGTTCCGCGTCTTCCGAGAATTTCTCCATCAAGATCTGCCGCGCTCCCTCCAGCGCCGCGGGCACATCCGCCACGGATTTATCCGGGTCGACAAATCCCGCAGCCACCTCTTCCGGCACCAAGGTCGGGTTCTCCAGCAGTTGTAGCGCCAGAGGCTCCAGTCCCGCTTCCTTGGCAATCTGCGCCTTGGTACGTCGTTTGGGCTTATAGGGCAAGTAGAGGTCTTCCAGCCGGGTCTTGGTATCGGCATCCAGAATTTCCGCTTCTAATTCCGGCGTCAATTTGCCTTGTTCTTCTATGCTTTTCAAAATCACTTGGCGGCGCTCATCCATTTCGCGCAGATAGCGCAACCGCTCTTCCAACTGCCGCAACTGGGCATCATCCAGACCACCCGTCACCTCTTTGCGGTAGCGAGCGATAAAGGGAACCGTGGCCCCCTCGTCCAACAGGCGAATCGCCGCGTCGACCTGGGCATCCCTTACAACAAGTTCTTCTGCAATCCGTTCATTAATTGTCTTCATGAAAACCTCGATCACCTCATTCGTGGGGCTTTGCTGTTCACCCCAATGCCAGCAGGCGCTTTTTCCCTCTGGCGTAACCTAATCCTTGACAGTTCCGCGCTCTCGCGGATGAACCCAGGGAATACTAAAAGCAGGGGCGGCCGCGTTCAAGCCTTTTTACGCGCGGAAAATTCGCCCGCGCGCAATCCCTTGACGGGAAAGGCTCATCAATGTCCAGTTCAGAAATCCGTTGAGTACCACGGAACCAGATCACCTTGGTTTTTAGCCAGGTACCCATTACCATCTTTCATACAAATCCTTA
>JAVFAP010000619.1:0-2873 GCA_034002445.1 bacterium
AAAATGTTCGCCCTTCCTTGGGGCCGGACGCGACTGCCTTGGGGCAAGTGTTTTGGTATACCCTGGAAGGGCAGGATGCCGAGGGGAACCCCACCGGCGGTTGGGACTTGGATGAATTGCGTTCTGTGCAGGATTGGTATGTCCGCTACGCCTTGCAATCCGCCGAAGGGGTGAGCGAAGTCGCTTCCGTCGGCGGCTTTGTGCGGGAATACCAGATCGATGTGGATCCCGATGCGATGCGCGCCTTCGGGGTGGGATTGGATGAGGTGTATAACGCGGTTCGGCTATCCAATGTGGATGTCGGAGCGCGCACGATCGAAGTTAATCAGACCGAGTATGTCATCCGTGGCTTGGGTTTTTTGAAATCCATCCCCGATATCGAAAACACGGTGATCAAATCCAGCGATCATGTGGCGGTGCGGGTGAAGGATGTGGCCCGAGTCGCCCTGGGGCCGGCGTTGCGGGGAGGAGCCTTGGACAAGGCAGGGGCCGAAGCGGTGGGGGGAGTGGTGGTGGTTCGCTATGGTGAAAATCCTCTGGAGACCATCAAGCATGTCAAAGCGAAGATCGAGGAAATCACCCCCGGTTTGCCCAAAAAGACCTTGACGGATGGGACGGTTTCCCAACTCCGGATTGTCCCGTTTTATGACCGTACCGGGTTGATCTACGAAACCCTGGGCACCTTGAACAGTGCCTTGACCGATGAAATCTTAATTACGGTCATTGTCGTGATTATCATGGTGGCCCACTTGCGTAGTTCGATCCTGATTTCCGCGCTGTTGCCTCTGGCGGTGTTGCTGTGTTTCATCGCCATGAAAGCGTTCGGTGTGGATGCCAATATTGTCGCGCTTTCCGGCATCGCTATCGCTATCGGAACCATGGTGGATATGGGGGTTGTCATCTGCGAAAATATCCTCCGGCGTCTGGAAGAGGACAAGAAGGGCCAGAACAGCCTGGAAGTCATTTATCAAGCCACAACCGAGGTGGGTGGAGCCGTGCTGACCGCCGTGGCGACAACTGTTGTCAGTTTTCTTCCCGTGTTTACCATGACGGCGGCCGAGGGCAAACTCTTCAAACCCTTGGCCTACACCAAGACCTTTGCCTTGATTGCCTCCATTATCGTCGCGTTGACCATCATCCCGCCCTTTGCCCACTTTTTGTTTACGACAAAATTCAAGGGAAAGGGGAAGAGATGGATCCTCCCCGCCGGGTTAGGCGTCTCCGCCGTGCTGGCGTGGCTTTATGTGGATCTCTGGGTCGGAGTGCTCCTTCTGGGAGTTGCTGGGTACCGGCTCTATTCAAAATCCGTGGCGTCCTCTTCCTCAACATCGAACATTGATGGCGTGAATACCTTGGTCTTGCTGGTCGTGGTCACCATACTCGCCCAGCACTGGCTGCCCCTGGGACCGGATGCGGGAAATTTCAAAAATTGGTTGTTTGTCGTTATTTTGTTATCGGGGATTATTATTTTCTTTTTGATATTTCAATCCTTCTATGGTTCCATTCTCCGCTGGTGCCTGGATCACAAAAAGGTGTTTTTATCGATCCCTGCCGCGTTGGTCCTCTGGGGAGGGCTCATTTGGTTGGGATTTGATACCCTCTTTGGATTTCTTCCCCGCGCGGCAAATTCCATTCCCGGCGTGGTTACCCTACGCCACGCGTTCCCGGGGTTGGGGAAAGAATTTATGCCTCCCTTGGATGAGGGCTCGTTTTTGTACATGCCCACCACCATGCCCCACGCGTCCATCGGCGAAGCGATGGACGTTCTGCAGAAACTGGATATGGCGATCAATGCCATTCCCGAAGTAGAGATGGCTGTGGGAAAGATTGGTCGGGTGGAAAGTCCCTTGGATCCTGCCCCCATCTCGATGATTGAAACTGTTATCAACTATAAATCAGAGTATATTGTGGATCAGGATGGGCGGCAGCGGACCTTCGCCTATGATCCCGCCGTGGGGGATTTTATCCGGGATGCCAGCGGGGCCCTGGTTCCTGACCTCCAGGGGCGTCCGTTCCGGCAATGGCGCGAGCATATTCACTCCCCGGATGATATCTGGGATGAGATTACCCGGGTTACACAACTGCCAGGGACCACTTCGGCGCCCAAGTTGCAGCCGATCGCGGCACGGCTGGTGATGCTGCAAAGCGGAATGCGCGCCCCGATGGGGATCAAGGTCAAGGGCCCAAATCTGGAAGTGATCGAAGAGGTCGGGTTGCAACTGGAAAAATGGCTGAAAGAGGTGCCATCGGTGCAGGCGGAAGCCGTGATTGCCGACCGGATTGTCGGGAAGCCATACTTGGAGATTGCCATCGATCGCGAGGCCATCGCCCGCTACGGGCTCTCCATCCGGGAGGTGCAGGATGTGTTGGAGATCGCGGTGGGCGGCCTTCAGATTACCACGACCGTAGAGGGAAGGGAACGCTACCCGGTGCGGGTACGCTACCTGCGTGAACGGCGTGATACGATCGAGTCGCTGGGGCGCATTCTGGTTCCCACTTCTGCAGGAGCGCAAATCCCCTTGCAGGAATTGGCTAAAATCCAATACCATCGAGGCCCCCAGATGATTAAAAGCGAGGATACCTTTCTGGTGGGCTATGTGCTCTTCGATAAAAAGGCGGGATATGCGGAGGTCGAGGTCGTGGAACAGGCCCGCGCCTTTCTGAAGGAGAAAGAAGCCAGCGGCGAACTCACCATTCCAGCCGGTGTCAGTTATACCTTCGCGGGGAACTACGAAAACCAGGTGCGCTCGGAGGAGCGTTTGCGGATTGTCTTGCCCCTGGCCCTTTTTGCGATCTTTATGATCATTTACTTTCAGTTCAAGGATGTTCCGGTGACGCTGTTGATTTTTTCCGGGATCTTTGTCGCTTGGGCT
>JAVFAP010000620.1:0-2870 GCA_034002445.1 bacterium
AAATTTCATATCCATTCTTCCCCGATTGCTTTCCACACGGCAGGATGAGTGCGAGGGTGTTAACAAAGGAACGATTTTCTCTTCTCCCCTGTAACCGGAATCCTCCTGTAAAAAGCGATGGGCACGGTAGCCGTGCCCATCGAAAGAACTTTGCTGCAATCTTTCAACCCCGCCATTGGAGTTGGGGGAGTAGTTTTTTGACCCCGACCGCGGCGGCGATGGCGAGGATGGCCAGGACGCCGCCCAGGAGGGGCTTGCCATAAATCAGGTAGCCCGTGGCGAACAGCGCCGAGTAGACCGCCGTGCAACCCAGGAAGACCGCCAGCAGGTTGCCTGTGATGTTTTCTTTCGGGGCGTCACCGGTCTGGACGACCTTGGCCCAGCCTCGGCCCAGGGGCTGAATCTTGTCATAGTACGATTGCAGCACCGCTTGCTTGGTTGGCGGGGTTAGATAGGTGACGAGCAGCCAGCCACAGGTGGTGATCGCTACCCCCGAAACCAGGGGAATCCAGGATTCGTCCTCGGCGAAGGGCGCGAAGCCCAGCACCGGGCTGTGGATGAAGTGGAAATACACGGCGACCAGAAACGAGATGATCATCGCGGCGATTTCGGTCCAGGCGTTGATGCGCCACCAGAACCAGCGCAGCATGAAGATCAAGCCCGTGCCCGCGCCAATCTGCAAGAGGATGCTGAATCCTTGCAGGGCCGAATCCAAGTAAAAGGACAGCAGGCAGGAGACTACCATCAGCAGTACGGTGACGACCCGCGCCATGAAGACATAGTGCTTGCTGTCGCCGTCCTTGCATAGAAAGCGTTTGTAGAAGTCGTCAATCACATACGAAGCGCCCCAGTTGAGGTGGGTACTGATGGTGGACATATATGCCGCCGCCAGTGACGCGACCACCAACCCCAGAAAGCCCGCAGGCAGGAAGGTCAGCATGGCGGGATAGGCCAGGTCATCTTTGATGATGCCGGGATCCAGGTTGGGAAAGCGCTGTTGGATATCCGAGAGTTGAGGGAAGACCACCAGAGAGCAGAGTGCCACTAGAATCCAGGGCCAGGGACGAATCGCGTAATGGGCCACGTTGAACCACAGAGTGGCGTAAAGCGAGTTCTTCTCATCTTTCGAGGCCAACATGCGTTGTGCCACATACCCGCCGCCTCCCGGTTCCGCTCCAGGATACCAGACGCTCCACCATTGCACGGCGATGGGCACCAGGAAGACATACATGGCGTTCTTCCAATTGCTGAAGTCGGGCAGAAAACTGAGGTGGGATTGCACAGCGGGGTTGGCAAGCAAGTTGGCCAGCCCCCCGACCGCTTCATGGTTCAAGGCAAAATAGGCCGCCGCGATGGACCCCGCCATGGCGATGACAAAGAGCAGAATATCGGTGATGACCACTCCCCACAGCCCTGCGGTGCAGGAGTAAATGGCGGTGATCGCGCCGCAAATCAGGATGGTGGTGTATTTATCCAGACCGAGCAAAATGCCGGATATCTTGATGGCGGCGAGGGTCACGTTGGCCATGACGATCACGTTGAAGATCACGCCCAGGTAGAGGGCGCGGAACCCGCGCAGGAACGAGGCTTCCTTGCCGGAATAGCGTAACTCATAAAAGCCGATGTCGGTCAGGGCTTCGGACCGCCGCCATAGTTTGGCGTAGAAAAACACCGTGACCATCCCCGTGAGTAAGAAGGCCCACCATAGCCAATTTCCGCTTACTCCCTGGTTGCGGACGATATTGGTCACCAGGTTGGGTGTATCGGCGGCGAAGGTGGTGGCGACCATGGAGGTGCCCACGATCCACCAGGGCAGGCTGCGGCCGGAGACAAAATATTCTTCGATCCCCTTACCCGCTCTCCGGCTGAAAAGCACACCAATCAGCAGGATGCCGACAAAGTAGATCGCCATAATCAAAAAATCGATGAATTGCAAATGCATTGGCTTGCCTCGTTCAAGTAGGGTAGGAATCCAGGACGAATCCGCGGACTCGCCCTGGATGATCCATCAATAATATGCAAAACAACAAATCGCAGAGTTCAAAGGCAATAAGCGGTTTAAAGAGAAGGTAAACAGTTCCTCCATTCCCCGTTTAAAGAATGGAGTCTATAACTGTAAGTCCACCTCGTACGCTTCGTTCTTCTTGATCATCTCGTCCCAGGTGACGGGCGCTTGGGCGTAGGCCGCGGTGCGTCCGAGAACGCCGGTGAGGGTGGAAGAAACCGCGTAATCACCGTGGTTGATGAACTCGCCACTGCGGAAGGCTTGGACGAAATCTTTGACATTGTTATCGACCGCGTCCCAGGTGTTATCGCGTTCGGTCCCTTCCCAGGGATTGTCGCCATCGATCCGCACTGGGCCCCGGCCCCAGTTGGCCCCGGCGTAGTGGGAATCGGCGGTCCCTTTGGATCCGTACATGCGAATGCAGAGATCGTCATACCCCTTGGTGAACTGGGCGGAACTGAAATCGACAGTCGCCCCGTTGGGATAGGTGTAGGTGACCACGAAATGGTCATAGCAGTCGCCGATATCGGTGCGGACTTTCCGGCCACCCGTCCCGACCGCCTTGATAGGATGGCTGTTGAGATACCAGTTGGCGACATCCAGCACATGGACATTTTGCTCCACGATGATATCGCCGGAGAGTTTGATATCAAACACCCAGTTGCGCAGGCGGTTTTCATCATCGGATGCGCCGGGCTTGGTTTGGGGGCCCAGGCGGCCGGCATGGTAGTAGACATGCCCCAGGGCGATTTCCCCGATATCGCCGCGATGCACCCGGCTGACGCATTCCTTGAAATTGGGGCTGTTACGGGTTTGAAAATCAACCAGGAAATTGGTTTTGCCCTGCGCTTTTTTGGAACTTTCC